>NZ_SMMB01000684.1 GCF_009711365.1 Xanthovirga aplysinae
AAAAATAGGTTAAAAATGTTTTAAAAAACAGAATAGAGTATTTCTTGATATAATTCTATTCTTAAGGGATGAAGCTTACAAACTTTGTGCCCATTTAAGAATTTATTAAATAATTTTAAGACAAAACAGTCAAGTCAAATACTTTATTTAAACCCTATTTCCTTGCTTTTTTTTGCATTTAGCCAAGTTTCCTACCTCAAATAAAAAGTTCCTTTTTAATTTTTGATTAGTTAAGCCTGATTAAGAAAATTTGATAAGATGGGGAGAAAATAAAAGCCCCTTCTTTATCACTGTATTTTTTCTGAAAATTTTCAGCCAAACAAAGATAAAAAAGGGGCAGATTAGGAATAGATCCTTAAAATCTACTTAAACATTTAGAAATAAATATCCATTAATCCCATGTAATATTGATGTTTAAGTCCCTAGGATTAGTGTCATGCACTAAAGTACTTTGCTCCCAAACATCATCATAAGGAAATCCATAGGCAAACCCTTGAATACCAAAGAAATGCCAGAACTGGGCATAAAAATTGGCTTTTTCTGAGCGATCGGCATACCAGGTCTCAGGGTTAGGCCAGTTCGGTCCGTTCCCCATAATCTGTCTTTGAAAGGCAGCACCTGTATAAGCCTGAAGCTGAAGTTGTATACCTAAATCTCCGCTAAAACCAGTTCGATCGTTAAATACGCCATCGCAACGGAATACCTCTGGAGAAGTGGGTTTTTTAACCGTGTAAGATTCTCCTGATTCATTCGTATAGGTCAACACATTATTAATAACTCTTCCACGCCAGGTAACGCCATCTCTTACGATAACTAAATCCTCACTTTTATACTTATCCCACATTTTATCAATATACGAATCAAAATAATTGGCATGTTCCTCTCCGTCATTAAATCCTCCCTGGATAGGAGCCAAAACCCGATAAGGAGATTGTTTCTCAGCCAACTGTACAAATTCCTGCGGAACGGAACATTTAAACGCTTCAATTATATCAGATCTGGAATCGGTCATTCCGACAGTTTGGGTCATACCACTTTCATTAACCAGCTGCATCGTCATTGGGAAACCAAATTGATCAACTTGTGTGGTGTTTCCCCAGAAACCACCTTCACTAAAGGTAAATTCAGCATATTCAATAAATACATCAATATTTGGATCGCTAGCATTAGCAAAATTAGGACCTGCAAATCCATCATCAAAGGACTTAATATAAAGTGGTGAACCCAACCCAATAAAAATCCGACCAGATTGCATCTGTGGGACATTTAAAACAGGAACATCACTAAGCTTCATGAAAAAGTTACTATAGTTTTCTCCGTTTTTGGTCAATTTATTTGGAGCTTCATTATCTGCTGTAGACATAGCTATCATTTGGCCTTGAGGGTTTACATAACCAAAACTACCACCTGGAGTTAAGCCAATTACAGCATAATATATTTCGTCATCCGAAAAGGCTCCGTTTGTACCATTGCTCATGGTTAGTTTCAGGGTTTGGCCTGCAGCCACTATTTCATTTTCATTGATCACCTCGTCTTGAAAATCTTCCTTACAGCTTGCCAATAAAAGGACAAGGAGGACAAAAGCACTAATTTGTTTTACTATTGAATTCATTGCATTTTATTACTTATAAATTCTTAATTTCTTTATTAATAAAAGGAAGGAGAGTTTTTCATTACCTTACTCCTGTTGAAAATAGATCATCATCAATCAAAGATAGACCTGTTTCTGGCAGCATCCGGCCCGTTAATCAACTGTTCCAATAAATTACAATCAGGCAAATCACCTCCACCATCTGTAGGTTCTCCAACCCTAAATGATGCAGACCTAGAAATCTCTCCGATTCGTGCGGTCACCGTATAATTTCCACTCGTCGTGGCTGTAAAGGCACCGGTTTGAGCATTAATTTGCCCCCCACCATTCACGCTCCACTCGAAGTCTACACTCATTTCATTGCCATTTTGATCAAGTCCTCTGGCTGTGAATGTATAGCTCTGACCAATTGAAATTGGGCTACTTGGGGTAGAAATTACAATATTTGAAAGTACAGGAGTTCCTGTACCAGGATCAGTAGATCCGCTACAATCCCCAATGGTAATGGAATGCTCATTATTCATAGAGTTACGTTCTCCTCCCTCAGGCACACTATAAGTAAAATAGAAATTAACAGTTTGTCCTTCTCTGGCATTAAGTTGAGCCGCAAAAGTACCATCTCCATTAGCCGTCATTTGATAACCTGGGTAAGGCTGACCACCCCCATTCACCGTATAGTAAAGCAATACAATTTGATTTCCTACTCCTGGACGACCTGCTTTAAAGGTTATGGTAGGGCTATCTCCTGATTCAACCTCATAGGTGTAATCCCCATTTGGGCCTTCACCTACACAATTTTCATCTGAAGGGTTTCCAGGATCATTATTTTCCACGGTAAATGTTTGATTTCCTGTTATTCCCGAGCTGCTGGCCGTTACAGTGAATGTTCCTGCTGCTGAAGCCGTAAAAAGACCATTTGAAGAAATACTTCCTCCGCCACTTACACTCCAGGAAGGAGAAACACTCATTGAGTTACCATTTTCGTCAATTCCCCTAGCTGTAAATTGGAAACTTTCTCCTACTTTTATGGCTGATGAAGCTCCTGGAATATCAATTCGCGCTAATACTGGCATGGTTGGTTCATCAGCTTCTACAGTAATAGCAACAGTACCCGATGTTTCCTCTACATTTTTATCACTAATGGCCTTGGCATAAATAGTATAATTTCCGGCTTGGCTAGCATTCCAAAACGCTTGGTACGGAGGAAGATTACTTTCTGCAATTTTCTGATTATTCGCATAGTATTCTACTCGACTAATAGATCCCGAAGAAATGGTGGTATTAGCACTTAAACTAATACGAGATGGCAAACCGACAAACTCCTGGTTATGGCTTGGGCTGGTAATTGAGATTTCCGGTGTTGGGTCTTCTCCTGGGTCCTCTCCTTGGTAGCTAACGGTCACCTTATTGTTTAGGCTATTTCGCTCCCCCCCTTCAGGCACACTGTAAGTAAAATAGAAAGTAATGTCTTGTCCTGGAGATATGTTTAAAGGGTAAGTAAAATTCCCCTCACTATCCTTTTGCATGACATAACCAGGAAAAGCCCCACTTGCATTCGCACCCAATGTATAATAAAAAATAACAATGTTGTCTCCAACTCCCAGATATCCAGGTTTAAAGACCATTTGGGGCTGGCTACCCCCCCTTAATTCATAGTTATAATCACCTCGGGGCCCCTCCCCA
>NZ_SMMB01000973.1 GCF_009711365.1 Xanthovirga aplysinae
TAAAAGAAAAGGTAATAGAAATCATCATTGATAAATTAGGCGTTGAAGAGTCTGAAGTTACTCCAGAAGCTAGCTTTACTAATGATTTGGGTGCAGATTCGTTAGATACTGTTGAGCTTATCATGGAATTTGAGAAGGAATTCAATGTTTCTATTCCAGACGACCAGGCAGAAAACATTGCTACAGTAGGTGAAGCAGTGAAATACCTGGAAGAGAATGTAAAATAAGAAAAAACTAGATTTACTTAAGCTCCTTTTATGCTAAAAAGAGTTGTAGTTACGGGTTTAGGCGCACTTACACCTATTGGAAATACTGCCAAAGAATATTGGGAAGGATTATCTAATGGAGTAAGTGGAGCCGCACCCATTACAAAGTTCGATACTGAGAATTTCAAGACGAAATTTGCATGTGAGGTCAAGGATTTTAATCCATTAGACCATTTGGATCGGAAAGAAGCGAGAAAAATGGATCTTTTTTCTCAATATGCAATGGTTGCTGTTGACGAAGCTTTTAAAAATTCACAACTCAACCTGGAAACCATTAATCATGATCGTGCCGGAGTAATTTGGGGATCAGGGATTGGTGGGCTTAAATCCTTCCAGGATGAAGTCTCCGACTTTTCCTCTGGTAATGGAATACCTCGCTTTAATCCATTTTTTATCCCAAAAATGATTGCTGACATTGGCAGCTGGTCATATTTCGATTAAATATGGATTTAGGGGTCCTAACTTTGCCACGGTGTCTGCCTGTGCTTCTTCCACCAATGCCATTATTGACGCTACTGCCTATATTCAATTAGGTAAAGCAGATATCATAATGACAGGAGGATCTGAGGCTGCAGTGACCGAAGCGGGAATTGGAGGGTTTAATGCTTTAAAAGCTTTGTCCACAAGGAATGATGCTCCCGAAACAGCCTCTAGACCATTTGACAAGGACCGAAATGGTTTTGTATTGGGAGAAGGTGCTGGGGCGCTTGTTCTTGAAGAATATGAACATGCCAAAGCAAGAGGAGCGCATATCTACGCTGAGATAATAGGCACCGGCATGTCTGCTGATGCTTTTCACATGACTGCTCCACATCCGGAAGGTTTAGGTGCTTACAATGTAATGAAAAATGCATTGGATGACGCCAAAATTAAACCTGAAGAAGTGGATTACATTAATGTTCATGGAACATCTACCCCACTGGGAGATGTTAGTGAAGTACAAGCTATTCAGAATCTTTTTGGTGAGAGCGCTTATGATCTAAACATTAGTTCTACCAAGTCGATGACGGGGCATTTATTAGGTGCTGCCGGAGCAATTGAAGCCATTGCTTCTATATTAGCTATGGAAAATGGAACAGTTCCTCCAACCATCAATCACTTTACAGATGATGAAAGTTTTGATCCTAAGCTGAATTTTACATTTAATAAAGCTCAGCAAAGAACAATTGAAGTTGCCATTAGTAATACCTTTGGTTTTGGTGGCCATAATGCTTCAGTTGTATTTAGAAAAATTTAAGAAAAAGTGTACAATTTTTTCAGAAGAATAACCGCTTTAAAACAAAGGCATTCTGAAAAAGATAAAAGGCTTATTACGGCAATTCAAACGATTGTGGGTAGTAAGCCTTTTAATTTGGCTCTTTACCAATTGGTGACCCAGCACACTTCCGTGGCTAAAGAGAGTGCCAAAGGAGTAAAAGAATCCAATGAACGCCTGGAATATTTAGGTGATGCCATTCTAGGCGCTGTAGTAGCCGAATATCTTTTCAAAAAATTCCCCTATAAGGATGAGGGTTTCCTAACAGAGATCCGCTCTCGGATTGTAAATAGAGAATCCTTAAATGGATTGGCCCGAAAAATTGGCTTAGACAAACTCATTGAAGTAGACATCAATCGAAAAAACGTCCTTTCCCATAAATCTATTCATGGAGATACCCTGGAGGCGCTGGTTGGTGCTGTCTATTTGGATAGGGGCTTTAAATTCTGTAAACGCTTTATACTGAGAAAATTGGTAGGTCCTCATTACAATATTAATGAGCTAATAAAAACTACCACTAATTACAAAAGTAAAATTATTGAGTGGGCCCAGAAAGAAAGTCATGAATTGCAATTTGAAATTCTTGAAGTCAAAAATAAAAAGCATTTCAAAGAATTTACAGCCCAGGTATTATTAGATGGTAGTCCTATCAGTAAAGGAACAGGTTTAAGTAAAAAGAAAGCGGAGCAAGCCGCTGCTCAAAAATCCTGTGATAAACTAAAAATCATTTAAGCATTTACCTATTTTTTTGTTTTAATTTTAAACAATCTTAGGAATAATTTGGTGGTGCCTCATAAGTTTAATAAAAACGCTCAAATATCAAGGCTTTTTATAGGCTTATAAGCTCCTAATTATTATTTCGAAATTTTCTAGCATTTTTGATCATGAAGGTGTTAAAGATTGCAGCCGCAACAGTCAACCAAACTCCTCTTAATTGGGAAGAGAACCAAAATAATTTACGGCAAGCCATAAAAAAAGCAAAGGAAGAAAAAGTAGATATCCTTTGTTTTCCTGAATTATGTATCACTGCTTACGGATGCGAAGATTTATTTTTAAGTGATTGGTTGCCCCAAAAAGCCCTTCAAACATTACTTGAAATCAAAGAAGAATGTCAAGGTATTGCCGTAAGTCTGGGACTTCCCTTCAGGTTTAAAAACAAACTTTACAATTGCAATTGCCTGATCTTTGACAGAGAAATTCAGGGTTTTACCGCAAAACAATATTTAGCCAATGAGGGAGTGCACTATGAACCCCGTTGGTTTACTCCATGGACCGCCCAGGAATCCACCACAGTCCAGATTAATGGAAACTCTTATCCTTTTGGGGATTTGATTTACGAAATTAAGGGTACTAAGGTAGCTTTTGAGATCTGTGAAGATGCCTGGAAAGGAAAAGAGGAAAGGCCAGCTTGCCACTTTCACCACAAAGAAGTTGAACTGATTTTAAATTCAAGTGCTAGTCATTTTGCCTTTGGTAAATCAGAACTCCGAGAAAAATTAGTCATAGATAGCTCTGAAGATTATCAGTGCACTTATGTTTTTGCCAATCTTTTAGGGAACGAGGCAGGAAGAATGGTCTATGATGGAGATTTGATCATTGCTCAAAATGGTCGACTAATAAGGCGTGATACAAGGTTATCCTTCCAGAATTTTCGTATAGTCTATGCCGACATTAACTTTTCTCAACCTGAAAAGACCATAGCAGCACCTGATCAAGATCCAAAAGACAAAAACACTGAGTTTGCTAAGGCTTCATCCTTGGCTTTATTCGATTATATGCGAAAGAGCCATAGCAAAGGTTTTGTACTTTCACTTAGTGGGGGCGCGGATTCTTCATGTTGTGCTGTGCTAGTAGCAGAAATGGTTCGAAGGGGAATAGAGGAATTAGGAATAGATAAGTTTCTGGAAAAATCAGGTATGACTGATTTGAAAAAATTCATTAAAGGTTCTTCAACAGAAAATGGTAATAAAAAGATTGTTTCAAAGTTTATAACCTGTGCCTATCAAGGGACAAAAAACTCTTCTTTCAATACCTTTAATGCTGCTAAAGAACTGGCTGATTCCCTAGGAGCCAGTTTTCATTCCTGGATTATTGATGAGGAAGTAAGTTCTTACACCCACAAAATTGAAAAAGCCATCGGAAGGGAATTAGAATGGACCACAGATGATCTCGCCCTTCAAAACATTCAGGCCAGAGCTCGGTCCCCCATTATTTGGATGCTTACCAACATCAAAAATGCCCTTTTGCTGACGACCTCCAATCGCAGTGAGGGAGACGTTGGCTATGCTACCATGGATGGAGACACCAGCGGAAGTATTGCCCCAATTGGAGCTGTGGACAAATATTTTGTACTGAATTGGTTACAGTGGGCAGAAAAAACACTTCATTACAAGGGACTAAAATTAGTAAACAATTTGCAACCAAGTGCAGAGCTTAGGCCTCTGGATAAAGAACAAACGGATGAGGATGATTTAATGCCTTATGCTATCCTTGTAGCCATTGAGAAACTGGCTATCAGAAAACACCGCTCCCCTATTGAAGTTTTTGAAACTTTAAATGCCCTTCAAATTGAACCAGAAGCTCTTTTAAAAGAACATATTAGCCGCTTTTATAAGCTTTGGTCCCGAAATCAATGGAAACGTGAGCGTTTTGCACCATCTTTTCATTTGGATGATTATAATGTAGACCCGAGAACCTGGTGTCGATTCCCCATTTTATCGGGAAGTTTTCAAGAGGAGTTGAAGGAACTCATGAATAATGAAGAATAGTAGTGAAAAAACACTTACTGTCTTTTTCCACTTTGACACTTTTTTCTTCTTTATTATTCTCTACTTCTTATTTAATTATATATTTTTAGGCGTCTAAATTCAAATTAGGAAGACCTTTAATTAATTATCTATTCGTAAATATTTTAGGAAATCCTAATTGGAATTAATTCCGTATAGCTTTTTATATTTAAATATAGGACATACAACAAATAACTTTTAAAAACCATTATATTTAATTGTATTACGAATGATAAAGCAAAAATCTGTTTTTTAGATTTATTGGCTTCTAGAAAATTGCAAGTTACCTTTTTCCCATTGCATTTTTACTTTCGTAATTTCTAACTCTTAATTCGTAATCACTTTTTTTAAGATGACACTTTTCAATTATATTTTATGGGATTTCAACCCTGATTTATTTACTATTCCAGGTTTGGATCATGCTGTTCGTTGGTACGGATTATTATTTGCCTTGGCTTTTTTATTTGGGCAACAAATCTTTTTTCACATATTTAAAAAAGAGGGACAACCTGAAAAGGATGTAGAAAAACTAACTGTTTACATGGTCCTGGCTACAGTCATTGGTGCCAGGTTAGGTCATGTATTATTTTATGAGCCCGAAAAATACCTACCCCATCCACTTGACATCTTCAAAATTTGGGAAGGTGGACTTGCCAGTCACGGTGCGGCAGCAGGAATTCTATTCGCTATCTATCTATACTGTAGAAAAAACAAGAAAAAAGGCCAAACCTATTTGTGGACTTTGGACAGAATTGTGATAATCGTAGCCCTTGCAGGGTTTTTTATCCGAATGGGAAATTTCATGAATTCTGAAATTCTTGGAAAACCAACGGATAGCAATTATGGCGTGGTATTTACAAGAAGTTCAGCCCAAGGTCTGGAGTACTTTAGCAGAGGAGCTATTGAAAGTGTAGAAGTAGAGGAAAACAAAGGACAAAAGAGTTCAAATCAAAAGAATGATTTAACAACATCTCCTCTTTCAACAGAAAAAAACCTTGTTCCACTTACGCTCAAAGCAACTTTTGCCGACCCTAAATATACTGAAAAGGACGTAAAAAATTATTTGGATGACAGAGTCAGCAATTGGTTTAAAGAAGAAAACTACATAACAGAAAATCTTACCATAGATCCAAATCAATCCTTGGAGTATTCTCTTTCCCGAAACAATCAAGGACAAATCGTAGCCAACCTCAAAGTTTATGGGATTGTTAGACATGCTGCCCAGTTATATGAATCCCTATCCTGTCTACTCTTATTCTTTATTTTATTCGCCGCATGGAACCGTAAAAGAAAAGATTTACCGCAAGGACTACTTCTTGGTATATTCCTAATTTACATCTTTGGTCTTAGATTTTTCTATGAATTTCTGAAAGAAAACCAGGTGGCCTTTGAAAACAACCTGCCTTTAAATATGGGGCAATGGCTTAGTATACCATTGGTAATTGCAGGAATCTTCCTTGTTTTAAGGGCGGTTAAAAAAGAGCCCGACATTAAATCCTGAAAATCAATTGAATAATAAAAGGCAGCTTTTCCAAGCTGCCTTTTATATAAAATTAAGGTACTGGATCATATCCGTTTCCACCCCAAGGATGACATCGTAATATCCGTTTAATGCCCAATAATCCCCCTTTTAAAACCCCGTGCTTCAAAATAGCCTCTTTAGTATATTGTGAACACGTTGGAGTGTATCGACAA
>NZ_SMMB01000717.1 GCF_009711365.1 Xanthovirga aplysinae
TAAAACGGTAGGCAACAAAATGCAAGTGCACAAAGGAGGAAGCATGGTAATGGAGACCACTATCCCTGACAATAATTGGCATCATTATGCGATTGTGTTTGCCAATCAAGGAACCATTTATTTAGATGCCCAAATCGGAGATGAATTTAACAACCCCACCCCTGCCAACCTATCGGCTGCTCCGGCAGGCAATGTTTATCTTTTTGAACTGAATTATGCCACTGGAAGCGAATATTGGTTAGACGAACTACAGGCCTGGGACTGGAATTTGGAAGAAGCCAATACAAATTTGCCATGGCAAAAGGGTACTTACTTGGAGGGTGACGAAGCTGATCTTTTGTTCAATTACCGCTTTGACATGCGAGATGATAAAAAGGTATTTAACATGACAGCCAATAGCAGGGGAGATACCTACACTGGCGAAACGAAGGGTACTTTGGTTTGGGAAACAAGGCCCGAACAGCAAGTTAGTTTAGCTTACAAAACCCTAACGAATGAAGATGGAGACTATACACTAAAAGCCATTGATCATAGGCAAACCGATGGAGAAACCTTCACCCTAGTGCCTTTTAAGGCAGTACCCGGCTACCCTGACTTGTTCCATGATTTTAACCCAGCAACTTTTGCCCTACCATTGGTGTACCATAAAGATGATTTTGGGCAATATCTAAAGGTACACGATATCATTGACATTTCACAAATGCCGATATCCGGACAATTTTACTATAATACGCCCGATGAGGCTGGGGTTAATCAAAGAATTCCGGCTCCTGAGGGGATTTCCATGATGATTGGGGATGCGGCACAATTAGAAACTTCCTTCTTGAGCAATAACTATGGCAATTACCTTCTGTTTTCCGATATGGGTGACCAGATATTCAAAGTAAACAACCCAGATATTCTTTCTCATAGTACAGGTGCACAATCCTTGTATTTTGACGGCAAGGAATCCTATGCAAAAGTGACTAACCTTCCCAAGGTCAACGAAAATAAAGGGACTTGGACAGGTTGGATCAAAAAATCCGATGCAAGCAATTCGGACCAAACCATTATGAATATTGGGGATGGGCTTGGTTTAATCTTAAGTGGGAATCAAAACCTATTGGTAAAAGATTTAGCCCGCAATACCCAACTGATCAAGATTGAAAATGTTTTAAACACAACAGATTGGGTATTTTTCGCCCTAACTTACGATGGAAGCCAGGTGACTTTAAAAGCTGGAAACAGCAATCCGATTATAGTAGGTGCCTCCACTTCAATAACCGAAACCGATCTATTGTTAGGTATGCAAGCTGAATCCAACGCAGAAGCCACTTCATTTACTGGCTATTTGGATCAATTAGAATTCCGGGATGAGGTATATAGCGAAGATGAAATTGCTAAAATTAAGACAGGAGAAGTTATTGACAGAGATGAGCGACACTTACAATTATCCTATAGTTTTGCGGGGCAAGATTCCCTCTACCGGGCCATTAGTCGAGGGCCAAATGCTCACCAGCGGGTCATGACATTGCATGGTGCAAAAATAACACAGTTTACCTCTCTTAACTATACAAAAGATTACAAAACCAAGTATGTGCCAACCAATCTGGATGAATCCTTGGGTGCCAATTTGGAAGAAGCTTCTTATAGTACAACTGTGCTTGGCCCTAAAACAAACCTGGATTTTGAAATTACCAATCGTTTTGGGTTTACTGGATATATACAGACCCCTTGCGGTTTCGGTGCAGGCCCATGGGAAGGTACGATCACAAGAACAGATTTGCCAACAGGCTTTACTTTTCAAAAAGAAATTAAAACTGGTGAATTTAATGATGACCATACCGTATTTCATGTTGATGACTTGGTCCCGGGTTTTTATAAAGTAAAATTAGAGAATCAAGAAAACGGAAGGGAACTTGAGAACTTCCAGACCATTAAAATAGATTCGGCAAATTATGTTTATGATTTTGAATGGAAAAATCCTTTGGAAGGGGCAATAGAAGTATATGCGGCCTCCAGTACAGGGGCTTATGATTCCTTGTTGGCACCCCTCGTCTGTCCCACTACCAATGGAATTTATGAATTGGAAAGTGGTATAAGCTATGAATTAGAATTAAAAGCCTTTGAAATGTATGGAACAAACCAGTGTATGGTAGATAATATAGATTATACTGCAAGTGGAGATTTAGGAACTAGCACTAGCTATTCTGGTGAAATTACTTCTGAGGGAACCGTTAGGATGCGTTTCACTGCAGGCAGCCCCAATTACAGTGACCCTACTACTCCGAGAAAATTTACTGTAACTCTGACTCGAACAGGTGGTATTGTAGAACAATTTAATGCTGATTTGCAAGCTTACGTTACAGGTAGTGAAATGACAAACCCTCCTAACTTTACCATTATCAATCCTGACATCATTACCGTATTACATGACCCTCCTGGCGACAACAGTACTATAACTTTGAACGAGGGTACCACTATTACTAAGAATACAAGTCATTCTGTGGCTGGAGGAATAGAATCTAACTTTGGAGTTGCTTTTGGTAATGATTTTAATAACTCTGTACTCATCGGCGGTTTTGTAGGGGGTGTGATCAACCGGTTGTTGAAATCGAGAATAGAGGTAGAGATCTCTGCAAACCTGAAACATACACAAGGGGGAGAGTGGGTCAGCGAACATAATTCCACCCTTACGAGTTCCATTACAACTAATGGTGGACAGGATATCGTTGGGGAAGATGCAGATGTTTTTATTGGCCGTGGACAAATTATGACAATCGGTACAGGTAGAACAGTAGAAGTAAACGCACAATGTGTACCTGAATTAAAGACCAATAGGGATATAGTGAGGTTTGACTATACTACCCCTTTCTATTATACCGCTACAGGTATTAAAGGGGTCTTGCAAAATCAATTGGAAATCATCAAAAATGACCCTAACTCTAAACCAGAAGACATATCAGAAGCCGAAACCGAGTACAACAAGTGGATGAACATCCTGACGGAAAATACAGAAAGAATAGAGAATATTGAAAACGCATCATCATTTACGGATGCTTTCTTCACCGGGCATGAATCCGTTTCAGATCCGAACGATTTTAGCATCTCCGGTAGTGACCAATTTTCTTTCGGAGGAAAGGTTACAATTGGACTTGAAGTGAATACTTCACAATCCAATCAAAATACCCACAGCGGCTCCACTACTATTGGTACTGGCTATGCCTCTAAATCAGACATTGCTGTGGCAGGTTTCCTTGCCAGACTGACTACCAACGTGGATATTTCGGTACAGCACTCATTTAGTAAAGCCTTTACTGATGGCAAGGTAAGAGGGTATAGTATTAAATTACTGGACGATGAAGTTTTTGATCATTTCTCGGTAAACTGGAAAAGAGATCCAAAATATGGTACACCTATGTTCAAAACGTTTGCTGGTCAGACCAAATGTCCTTATGAGTCCGGTACGGAAAACAGGG
>NZ_SMMB01000758.1 GCF_009711365.1 Xanthovirga aplysinae
TTTTTCTTTTGATTTTAGGGCCACGATTTGGAACCTCTTGATGAATCCTGAAGGTGATTTACTGGTATTGGAGATTCGAGACCATGAAAACCACCTAGTCAGTTTTTCAGCTATAAACCTGGAAACTAAACAATTACTTTGGGATGGTTTAACTTTTGAGGAAAGCTGGTGGCTCGGTTTAACAGCTCTAGAAAAAAACATTTTATTGATTCATGAGTTTGAGGATAGCCAGAATCCTGAAAATCAAAAACTCTTTGCTCTAGATGTTTCTAAACAGGAAGTTTTATGGGCTGTTTCTGATTTCACCTACCTCTGTACAGAGGGCAAGCAGGTAGTAGGGTTCACTAGAGAGGGAGAAGAGCGTTATTTTAGTACTATTGATTTATTAAATGGAAAAATATCAACTCTAGGGGAAACTGCTGCACGCTTTATTCAACAGAAGGCCAAAGCAAAACAAACCAATACCAAAACTGATTTCCCCATTCATTACACAGAGGAAAATGCATATTTTCAGAATTTTAGTGAATTTTTGGAGAGCAAATTATATATAAAAGCCGTAAAAGCTTGTGATTACCTGGAGTACGGTAATAAAATTATTATTTCTTATTATTCAATAGAAAAAGAAAACCTGGCCAATTTTATTGTAGTTTTCGATGAAAGTGGCCAACAACTTTTGCATGAAAAATTGGACGAAAATCTTGAGGGGGTGGGAATGGATACTTTTTTTCGTACCAATGATCAATTAATATTTATTAAAAATAAAACCCAAATTCTCAGCTATGCGATCTAACTTATCCCTTTCAACAATATTTAAACTACTACTATGGATATGCTTATTAGGCGCTTCACCTCTTTTTGGTCATCCTAAAACCATGATCGATTCTCTGGATATGCAACAACAGGGAAATCAAGCCTTCATACTTCATAAAGTGGAAGCACAGGAAACTCTTTATGGATTATCGAAGAAATATAATGTTTCTGTTGATGAACTATATCGATTTAATCCTGAAGCAAAAAATGGCTTAAAAGTAGGAACAGTGTTAAAAGTCCCAACAAACAAAGAAGAGAATACAGCACCTGATAATCAGAACTTCCATGTGGTGAAGACTTCGGAAACCTTGTATTCCATTGCCAGATCGAACAATGTATCTGTCCAGGATCTTAAATCTTGGAATAAACTTTCTGAAGATGGGTTGAAAGTGGGGCAAAAACTACTCATTTATTCAAGTGAGTCCAAAAAAGAATCTTCTATTGGCTTAAACCCAAAGAATGAGACTTCAGAAATAAAAACTAATCAAAAGTTCCATATAGTGGAGCCAAAACAAACTCTCTATTCCATTTCCAAAATTTATGGAGTTGAGGTAGATGAACTCAAAAAATGGAACCACTTAAATACTAATGAACTTTTGGTAGGACAAAAAATTTGGTTAGAATCCGGGAAAGAAAAAGCTGCAGAAAACTCATCTCCACTCCAGAAGACAAAAGAAGAATTATCTTCCCCACTAGAAAACAATGGTTCCTTAAATGCCAGCATTAACCCACCTATTGAAAGGGCCGGAGGTCAAAATACTGAAAGCATCACTCCAAATAGGGGTTTTGAAAATGGAACAGAAAAAACTGTTGAAAAAGTCAATGGTATTGACAAGGTAATAGAAACGGGATTAGCAGAAGTTATTGAAAACTCAGAGACAAAAAAATATCTGGCTCTTCACCGCACAGCACCGATTGGAACTGTTATGCGCCTTCGAAATGAAAGAAATAACCGAACGATTTTTGTCCGGGTTTTAGGTCGCCTTCCAGATACAGGTGAAAATGACAAAATAGTCATTAAAATATCCAAAGCGGCTTATGATCGCTTGGGAGCAATAAATAACAGGTTCCCTGTTGAAATGAGTTATGTTCGGTAAGCTTTTTTTCTCCCACGGCTGAGTAAACTCAGCCATGGGAAAGAGCCTTCGTTTACCTAAAAAGAAAAATCCCAACATTTTTTCAGATGATACAAGAGGTAATTTCAGAGGGAATAGATTTAAAGACCTTTCTTGATGAAAAGGTAAATCAATATAATCAAGGGGATTTTGTATTGGAAGATCCCATTGTGATACCCCATCAATTCAAAAAACTGCAAGATATTGAAATAAGTGGCTTTTGGGCGGCTGTCCTGGCCTGGGGGCAAAGAAAAACCATTATAAAAAAATGCCGAGAGCTGTTTGCCTTAATGGATAATGCTCCCTTCGATTTCATTATGAATCATAAGGAGGACAACTTGAAACCTTTTTTAAAATTCAAGCACCGTACCTTTAACGCAACAGATACGCTCTATTTCATACATTTTTTTAGGCATTTTTATAGCAAAAATTATTCCCTGGAGGAAGCATTTATTCAAGGAATGACCCCCGAAAGCAATAATATCGAGCAAGGTTTAATAAATTTCAGAAAATTATTTTTCTCCTTACCAGACCACCCCAAACGTACATATAAACATATAGCCTCTCCAGCTCGAAAGTCAGCTTGTAAAAGGATTAATATGTTCTTACGGTGGATGGTAAGAATCGACAATCAGGGTGTGGACTTTGGTTTATGGAGAAAAATAAAACCCGCTCAACTGGTATGTCCTTGTGATGTGCATGTAGACAGAGTAGCTCGTCGTTTTGGCCTTATTGAACGAAAGCAAACGGATTGGCAAACAGCTGTAGAACTCACGGAAAAGCTCAAAAGCTTTGACCCAAAAGACCCTGTGAAATATGATTTTGCTCTTTTTGGTTTAGGAGTGGAGGAAAAATTTTAATCGAAATGAAGATGTATTGAATGTAGTAGTTTCTAATTGAAATAAAAACACAACCTCCAATTAAAGACGTTGTGTTCTTTTTAAAACTCATATTTAATAAACAAATCAGTCCCTTCTCCACTCTGAAGGGTTCTTTCTCCATTCTTCCAAAGACTCCAGGGCTTCTCTGGAAATATATTCTTTTTCCAGAGCTACCTCCAACATAATAGAATAATTACTTAAAGTAAATAAAGGAATCTGAGCCTGCTTAAAATTATCATCTGCCAACGAAAAACCGTAGGTAAAGATGGCGCCCATACCTACTACTTCAAAGTCAGCAGAACGCAATGCCTCTACCGCCTTCAATGAGCTTCCTCCAGTAGATACCAAGTCTTCAATCACCACCACTTTTTGTCCCTTAGTTACTTTTCCCTCAATCATATTTTGCATTCCATGCCCTTTGGGTTTGGACCGTACATAAATAAAGGGAAGACCTAATTCCTCCGCGACTAATGCTCCCTGAGGGATTCCAGCTGTTGCTACACCAGCAATAGCCTCTACCTCCGGGTATTTTTCCTGAATCTCCTTTGCCAGGGCTTGTTTAATAAAGGTACGCACATTTGGATAGGACAAGGATAACCTATTATCACAATAAATGGGTGATTTCCATCCTGAACTCCAGGTAAATGGAGATTCCGGATTTAATTGAATTGCTTGAATATCTAATAAAAGAGCTGCGACTTCCCGGCTAACAGCCGTATTTGAGAGTTCAGGATTCATAATCTCATTTTTTGTTAATTTGTCCCAAAATTAATAAAGAGACTTTGTAAGCGCACAATTATTTTACTTCATTTGTAATCTTAGTGAAATTCAAATGTTTTTAATTAAAGCAAAAGCAGAATAACTTATTCCTAACAAAAGAAAAACTAAGAGAAAAGGTATTACCTAAATCCAAAATT
>NZ_SMMB01001253.1 GCF_009711365.1 Xanthovirga aplysinae
AAAACACCAACTCCTGAATAAGGATTATTAATAAGTTCTTATTAAAGAGAATTGTAGAATATTATTTAAAATTGTTTTTCGGTTAAATTGGGGCAAAGATAGGCAAAGATAACTTTGCGATAGGAGGATTTTTGTAGTAGTGGGGAATTTTATGGAAAAAAGTGATTCTTTTACAAACAGCAAGTGAATGACTACAAAGGAGAAGGTATCAAGAAAGAAACAAATTGAACTTCAGGCAACAGAATTGTTCCGTACCAAGGGATATTCGGCCTCTTCCATGCGTGATTTGGCCCAAGAATTAGGAATTGAAGCAGCAAGTTTATATTCTCATATTCGTTCTAAGGAGGAAATATTACAAAAAATCATTTTTGGCATGGCCGAACGTTTTTTTGAAAAACTCAATGCCATTCCTAAGAATGAAAATTTAAGTTTCGCAAAGCAGTTGGAGCAATCCATTATTGCTCATATAGAGGTGATTACAAAAAACACTGCTGCATCTGCAGTTTTCTTCAATGAATGGAGACATTTGAGTGAACCCAACCTGTCTAAATTTTTAGATTTAAGGGAGGAATATGAAGGACGCTTCCGGGATATTATTACAAAGGGAATGGAAACCAATGAGTTTAGAGATATAGATGAACGTTTTGCTGTATTTGCCATTCTCTCTTCTTTAAATTGGACACATACCTGGTATAAAGTTGAGGGGAAAATGTCACCTGAACAGATTGGGAGACAACTTTCAGGGCTTTTGATTAATGGCTTAAAAAAAGGAATAATTGGAGTGGATAATCTTGAGAAGTAACCTTTCTGACCTTTATTATACCCATGGAGGTTCCTTCTTGAGCTAGTTTCTTTTTTCATTTAATTATATTAATCCAATCTTACTTTTCTCAGATTTTTATTTTTCTTCATTGGACGATATAAATTCCTCATTGTTTATTTTATTTTCATTAACCTATTAAATAAGATTACTTCTCTATTCTCCGTACAATTTACCAGTTAGTATTGCCTTATCCACAAAGTTGTAAAAGACGAATGGGAGCCTTGATGGTTTTTGAAACCAATTTTTTTCTGAAGAATCTAATCTTGGAGTAAGGGTAAAAAGATGATTACTTGTCTTTGGTGTAAAAGCTTGAAAAGGAACCAAAACACCAAAGAAAATGAAGAACTTAGAAAGGGTTGGTAGTTTACTGCTATTGTGCTTTTTGCAAGTTTCAACCGCATTTGCTCAACAATTGACCCAAACCATTCGGGGGCAGATAATAGACCAAGATACACGCCTGCCTCTAGTTGGGGCTAATGTAATTGTTCTCGACTCAGAACCCTTCTTGGGTTCAACTACAGATTTGGAAGGGAATTTCAGGTTGGAAAATGTGCTTTTGGGAAGAGTAAATCTTAAAGTTACCTACATGGGTTATGAGGAGCGGCTAGTCCCTAATATATTACTTAGTTCCTCCAAAGAAACAATACTTACCGTCGGGTTGGTTGAATCCATTGTCAAGATGGAATCTATTGAAGTGAAGGCTAATTCTCAAAAAGCGGAAGTACTTAATGAGATGGCAAGTGTCAGTGCACGAACTTTTTCGGTAGAGGAAACAAAGCGTTTTGCAGGTTCTTTTAATGATCCCGCCCGTATGGTATCGGCTTTTGCCGGAGTGTCAGGAAGTCCGGAGGGGGACAACGATATTATAGTGAGAGGAAACTCTTCCCGTGGTATACTATGGCGATTAGAAGGAATTGAAATTCCTAACCCAAATCATTTTTCCTCTGAAGGCAGTACGGGTGGTCCTATCAATGCTTTGAACAGTAAAATGTTATCTAATTCGGACTTTTTTACAGGTGCCTTTGCCCCAGAGTATGGAAATGCCCTCTCCGGAGTTTTTGACATGCAGTTGCGAAAAGGAAATAATGAACAAAGAGAATATTCTCTTGGTGTGGGGGTATTAGGTACCGATGTTACTTTAGAAGGCCCTATAAAGAAAGGGAGTGGAGCCTCTTATTTATTAAATTATCGTTATTCTTCTTTGGCTTTGCTGGATAAGTTAAATATCCTTGATTTTGGAGGAATTCCATTGTACCAGGATGCATCTTTTAAAGTATATGTACCTACCCGAAAACTTGGAATATTTGATCTTTTTGGTTTAGGTGGTTTAAGTAGCATAAGTCAGGATAATACGGACAATGGGAATAGTCTATTAGGTACAGGGAAATCCAACTCAAAGCTAGGGGTGGTAGGTTTAAAACATTTTTATTCTATCAATAACAATACGTATTTGCATTCTTCGGTTTCCTTAGCAGGAAATTCCAATGGGGAGGATTATCAGGAGTACATTTTGGGAAAAGTTCAACCCGTTTTTGATCAAGATCTTTCAAATATTTCAGCCAAATTTTCTACCGCTTTAAATAAGAAATTTAATGCCCAAAATAAATTAGAAACAGGGTTCATATATACCCAAATGAATTATAATTTTCAATCAGGTTTTTTTGACCTTGATGAAGAGCAATATGTGAATGGGGTAAATGAAAAAGGAAATGCCGCCTTACTTCAGTTTTATTCTTCCTGGAAACATCGACTAAATGAGCAGTTAACTTTTGTCAGTGGTCTGCATTATATGCATTTCTTGTTAAATAACAGTTATTCTATTGAACCACGGCTGGGAGTAAGCTGGGCCTTTAAAGCTGGTCAAAGTTTAAATGCGGGCTTTGGTGTGCATAGTAAATTGGAGAATCTGGTAAATTATTTTGGAAAGGTAAGGAACGCCGATGGCAGTTTTGCGACTCCTAATCGTGATATGAGTATGACAAGAGCTTTCCATTATGTAATAGGTTATCAAAATCAAATCAATGAAAATTTAAATTTCAACGCCGAAGTGTATTATCAACAATTAGTGGATGTACCGGTGGAAAATGATCCCAATAGTAGTTTTTCCTTGATCAATTCAATGGGTGGGTATTATGCCTTGGATTTTGTGAACGAGGGTTCCGGCCGTAATTATGGACTGGAATTGACTCTTGAGCGATTCTATGCTAATAATTTTTTTTACTTATTTACGGCTTCCCTTTATGATTCTCGTTATACGGCCATGGATGGGGTGGAACGTGAGAGCCGCTTTAATGGAAAATATGGAGGGAATTTCCTTTTTGGTAAGGAGTTTCGATTGGGGAGCTCAGAAAAAAATCGAAGCCTTGGTTTAAACCTTAAAATAGCCTTGGCGGGTGGGAAGTTCTTTACCCCCGTAGATTTAGAGTCCTCAAAAGCAGCAGGATATGGTGTTTATGTTGAGGAAAAGTTATCAGCTCAGGGTGATGATGTCTTTACTGTTAATCTTGGCTTGACTTATCGTAGGGAACGTACAAAAGTAAGTCACATGATTAAGTTAGATATTCAAAATTTGACCAATAATAAGGCCGTGGTAGGAGAATATTACAATCCGATAAGTGAGGAGATTATGGAGTATAATCAATTATCTTTAGTTCCTGAATTAAGTTATACTTTGTCCTTTTGATATATGCATTATCTTCACCTCTACTTTTTCTCTTCATAATTATTGAAAAATAAAAAACCTATTGGAAAGGTTGGGTTAATAGGTTTTTTATTTTTTAATAAATTGCTGGCATTAGTTTTAATGCGGAAGGTTATTAAGAATTTTTCAAGTTAACTTTTTAAGGAATGGATTTCTTCTAAACCTTCTTTAATTCTTTCCAAACCTTGAATCAAAAAGTCTTTTCTTTCACCTATCCCGATTCTAATGAAACGATCCATTCCATAGCAATCCCCAGGTACAATAAATACATTTTTATTTATACGTAACCAATTCGAAAGCTCCGTAGAATTGATATCTAGATTGTAATGCATGAATGCCATTCCGCCTGCCTTAGGAGGTAGGAATCGAAAAAGTTCTCCATGTTGATCAATCCATTGTTTTAAATGGGAAAGGTTCTCATTTAACATTTTCCGGTTTCGGTTTAAAATTTGGGCTCTTCTTTCTGGTCTTAAAGCAATTTCCCCCACTTTATGACTAAGAATTCCAGCTGTGATGGAAGTATAATCGTGATAAGCCCAGCTATTTGCCATAACTTCTTGGGGTCCAGCTAGCCAACCTAACCGCAGGCCTGGAAGTGCATAGGCCTTAGATAACCCACCATTTACTACTACTTTATCATATAGTCCGAAAAAACTAGGTATTTCTTCTCCATTTAATTCTGCGCCTTTGTACACTTCATCGCAGTAAATCCATGCCCCTACTTTTTTAGCTATCTTTACAATGGCCTCCATTTCTTCTGGGCTCAGTGTATATCCCGTTGGATTGTTAGGGTTGCACAGTGCAATCATCTTGGTTTTGGAGGTTACCTGTTTTTCCAGCTCCTCAAGATTAGGAGTCCAGTTATTTTTCTCCAAAAGAGGAAATGATTTGGGAATAGCCCCCATTTCCTCCGCAATCCCCCAGATTTGCATGTAATTGGGAACCATCATGACTACCTCATCCCCTTTTTTAAGAAGGGTATGGCAAGCCACAAAATTTGCTTCAGATGAACCATTGGTAACTAAGATGTTTTCCTCATGGCAATTGGGGTAAAGGGAAGCAATCCGTTTACGTAGGGGAATAGAGCCGTTGGTTTGCCCATACCCCAGAGTAGTGTTATTAATTTCATCCAATTCTTCAGGGGTTAATAGTTCTTTAAGACTAAAAGGATGAAAACCACTTTCCGTCAAATTAAATTCAACAGTATTTTCATACAAAGACTGTATGCGTTCCAAATCAAAAGTTCGAATGTTCATATTTTATCTTTTATAGTATTCAAAAACACCTTTTGCAATCATTAAATCCTGTACTGCTAATCCTGTTAAATCAGCTATGGTGATGTCTTCGGTAGATTTTCGTCCCAGTGAGGGATTAGTTATTAGGCTTCCTAATTCCACCAAATGACCTCTTGAGATTTTTTGAGCTTCCACCGCTCTAAATACTTCTCCCCGACTATTACTTTGTTCCAGGCTATCTACTACTAATTTATCGGCATGAGCAAGGAGGGAAGGGTCTAGTTCAATTTTTTCAGCTGTATCAGAACCAATTGCAGTAATATGGGTGCCCTTTTGTATCCATTCTTTTTTAATAAGGGGAGATTTTGAGGGTGTTGTGGTCACAATAATTTGGGAGTTTCGGCACAAGTTTTCCAAATCGTCACAAGCCTCAACATTCCATTCGGTCCTAGCAAAACTCTTTTGGAAATCTTTTGCCTTTGATGCTGTTCTTCCCCAAACCATTACCTTTCTGCAGGGGTGGACCTCTTGGAGGTATTCTAACTGCATTTTAGCTTGAATTCCTGTTCCTACTATACCAATTTGTTTAGCTGAGACGGGTGCCAAATATTTTGCAGCTATTGCTCCAGCCACAGCAGTGCGAACATCTGTTAAGTGCCCATGGTCTAGTAAAATGCTAAGGAGAACCCCTGTGTTTTTATCAAAAAGGAGCATTGTCCCCTGACTAGAAGAAAGACCCAGGGAGGGGTTTTGGTAAAATCCAGAAGCTATTTTTATTACATAATAATTTTCAGAGTTTAAATAACCATATTTAATATGAACTTCACCAGGAGGATTATTAAAAAGCATTTCCCCAACTGGGGGTAATATGGCTTCTCCTTTAGAATAAGCGACGAAACCTTGGGAAATCTCATCCAACAAATTGAGGGAAGACAAGCAATCTTTAATCTCTGATAAATGGATGATTTTGGGTTGGTGGTGATTTTGGTGTGTATGCATAATTCCTAATTCATTTATTTAAGTATAAACGAATTAGGGTATGCAGTCAAGTAAGAGCTGCAAGGAGCATTCTCGTTTCTCTAATTTTCTTCCCCAATATTAAGAAACAGAAGGCTAGCTAAAGCTAGTGAACTCCATCCGAAGACAAATATAATAATGTTTTTTGTGTTTGAACAATATTATTGTATTAAATTTATTCTGAAAAAGTTTAATTTAATTGGTTGTCAGGATTCCCATGACCCATTTTTTCATCCTTATTTGTGAAGCCTTCTTCATGGGGTTTCTTTCTTAAAAATTGATTTAATTGACCAAAAGGGCTATCCTGTCAATTTTCTTTCCGTTTTAAAGCTGTGTATAATGGGAGCACCTTTTATTAGTAGAATTCCGGCCCATAAAAGTTTATCAATACCCTTTCTTATGAGAAACTTGGTTTAATAAGGGCTGATTTTTTTTCATTCGGTGGTAGTTTTCCACAATCTGTTCTAAAGCGGTTTCTATATTGGTTAAGCTGGCATTATGAGGGGTTATCCTAATTTTTGGATGTTTCCAAAAAGGGTGATCAGGGGGAAGGGGCTCCTGGTTAAAAACATCCAAAGCTGCAGCTGATAAATATCCGGCGTCTAAAAGCTTTAAAAGGTCTTTTTCTAATAAATGTGCACCTCTGCCCACATTTATCAAAAAAGCTCCTTTTTTTAATTGGATAAGGTTTTTTTTGTTTAAGATTCCCTTTGTAGAGTTCGTCAGAGGTAATAAATTAATTAATACATCTGTGTTTTGGAGCATTTTGATCAATCCGGATTCCCCAAAATAACTTTTAACAAATTTAATTTCTTTTTTAGAGGTTGACCACCCCTGAGTTGGGAATCCTAAAGCCCCAAAATTACCAGCTACAAAACTTCCAATTTTTCCAAGCCCTAAAATTGAGACAGTGGTGGATTTTATAGTTTTATAGGCATGTTGTTGCCATTCTTGTTTTACTTGTTGACTGTGGTAAAGGGGTAAGTTTTTGATGTGGTTCAAAGTGATTGCTAATAGAAATTCCCACATGTCTTCTGATAGCTGAGGGTCAACAATTCTGGCTACTGGAATTTTTTGACTAATGTTTTGGGTGTCAAAAATATGTTCTACCCCTGCTCCTAATGATTGTATGGCCTTAAGGTTGGGGAAATTTTGAAGGATGTCTTTTTCGGCTTTCCAGCAAAGGACATACTCTACTATTTCTTTTGGGGTATCCTCAGGGTAAACATAAATGGGAGTATTGCGTATTTTTTTTCGTAGGGCATTAACCAGGAGTTTGGTATTCTTTTGTTTGGAAATAATCAATATGGACATAATAGAAGCTAGATAAAAATGGATCCAGATAGAATTTCAGTCATCTATTTTGAATTTTCTCAAATTAATAAAAGTCAGTAGGCTAACAAATATAGGAGGCAAGATTCAAAGTCCATTTGGAGTAGAATTACCAATGAAAATTGTGATCCTCCCCCTTAGGGAATTACAATTGGTTAATAATCAGGTAAGTGACCCACTTGATGATTTCTTTTTTAAAGTGAAATGTAATTTCTTTTTTAATAATTTTAAAATGATAGTATTACTATTATATTTGTGTGTAATTAAATTAAAATAAAAAGAATTACATACTTTCATGTAAGTAGTTGTATTAATTTAAATAAAAACAAAGCAGAACTAAGGTGAATTCGGCAAAATGAAAATCAAAAATTAGTTATTCTATGAAGAATATATCTGTCATTTCTCCCATTAAGCGCTTCTTCAATTTGCTGAAGGTGGACAGGCAAGAGGTAATAAGTATTTATGTGTATGCACTTTTTAATGGTATCATTACGCTCACTTTGCCTCTTGGTATCCAGGCGATTATCAACCTTATAAGGGTTGGTCAGGTTTCTACTTCCTGGGTGGTCCTGGTGGTAATAGTAATAGCCGGGGTAGCTTTTACAGGGGTTTTGCAAATTATGCAACTTTCGGTGTCAGAAAACCTGCAGCAAAAGATCTTCTCCCGTTCCGCTTTTGAGTTTGCTTATCGGATTCCCAGACTAAAACTGGAAGCAGTAGATAAATCTTATATTCCTGAATTGGTCAATCGCTTTTTTGATACCCTTTCCGTACAAAAAGGTTTGTCCAAGATATTGATTGACTTTTCAAGGGCATCTTTGCAGGTGATTTTTGGATTAATATTACTTTCTCTTTATCATCCCTTTTTCATTCTTTTCAGTGTATTGCTTGTGGTTATAGTCTATTTGATCTTTCGATTCACAGCACCTAGAGGGTTAAAAACAAGCCTGATGACTTCCTCCTATAAATATGAGGTGGCCCATTGGCTTGAAGAACTGGCAAGAGCTATGGAAACTATCAAGTTAGCAGGGAAAACACCACTTCCTTTGGAAAGGACAGACCAGCTGGTAAGCGGTTATTTGACCTCACGGAAATCCCATTTTAAGACGCTAGTGATCCAATATATTAATCTGGTGGGTTTTAAAGTGGTTATTGCTGCTGGGCTTCTCGTTATTGGAGGGTTGCTGGTAATTAACCAGAAAATGAATATAGGACAATTTGTTGCCTCAGAGATCATTATAATCCTTGTCTTGACTTCCGTGGAGAAGCTCATTTTAAGCATGGAGACCGTATATGACGTTTTAACAGCCATTGAGAAGCTTGGAAATATTACAGACATTCCACTGGAGCGGGATAACGGTACCAAAATGTTTTCCAATAAGAAGGGAATCTCCGTTCAATTAAGAAGACTTTCCTTTAAGTTTAAAGGTAGAAGGGAAAGGCTTTTAAGCGATCTGGATGTTTCAATTAAGACAGGAGAGAAAGTATGTTTATCGGGAGAAAATGGATCAGGTAAATCTTTATTTCTTCAGATTGTAGCTGGGTTTTATGAGGGTTTTTCTGGTTCTCTTTCATTTGATAAGATCCCATTGGGAAACCTCAATATGGAAGAACTTCGTTCCATTACTGGTGATAGCCTTTCCGGTGAGGATATATTTAAAGGAAGCCTTCAGGAAAACATCACATTAGGGAAGCCAGACATTTCTTTCGAAGAACTTCAAAAAGTTACTTCCCTTGTTGGATTGACTGAATTTATAGAAAACCTCAAGGAGGGGTATAATACGCTTCTTCTTCCCGAAGGAAAAAGTCTTCCTAAAAGTGTACGGCTTAAAATAAAGCTTGCTAGATGTCTTATAGGAAATCCGAAACTCATTTTGTTGGAGGATAATTTTAATCAACTGAATAATGAAGTAAAAGAACGCTTTTTAAACTACCTGCTTGCCCAGGAGTGTACGGTCATTGCTATTTCAAATGATCCAATGGTGGCCAAAAAATTCCAAAGGTTGTTGGTCCTGGAAAAGGGTAAATTTATTGCCGACGATAATTTTTCAAATTCAATAGACAAAGGTTGGTTTTCAAAAGTCTTTCAAACAAAGGAAATATATGCTTAACGTTAGTAAGAATATAATTGAAGGGAAAATTCATACTGAGGAATTTCAGACATTTTCTCTACTGAAAAACCACAAGGCTGGAAAAATATTTTTAAGGGTATTGAGTGTTCTGTTCTTAATTTTATTGGTTGTGATTTTTTTACCCTGGACACAGAATATAAGTTCCAGAGGGTATGTAACTACACTTCAGCCAGAGCAGCGTCCTCAAATGATACAATCCGTTATTGGAGGGAAAATAGAAAAGTGGTTTATAAGGGAAGGTGATTTTGTACATAAGGGTGATACTTTATTGTTTATTTCCGAAGTGAAAGATCAGTATTTTGATCCGGAATTATTGAAACGGACTGAATTGCAAATAAAAGCAAAGGAGCAAAGCGTAAATTCTTATGGTTCCAAAGTTCAGGCTCTGGGTGATCAGATTAAGGCATTTAAACAAACTAGGGATCTTAAGATTGAACAGGCGGTTAATTATATCCAGCAGGCAAAATTAAAAGTTCAATCAGATAGTATGGATTATCAGGCGGCTAATACAAACTATGAAATTTCCTTAAAACAGCTTAATCGAATGGAAAAGCTTTATGAAAATGGGCTTAAATCTCTAACTGAGCTGGAAAGTCGTAAGCTAAAGTTGCAAGAAAGTCAGGCTAAAAAGATTGGTTCTGCCAACAAATTACAAAGCAGTAGAAATCAACTAATAAATGCAAAAGTTGAGCTTAATTCCTTAAAAAGTCAATTCAAGGATAAACTGGCAAAGTTGGAGGCTGATAAATATACTGCCTTATCCAACAGTTATGATGCCCAGGCTGGGTTAACCAAAATGCAAAATCAGTATAAAAATTATTTGGTCAGAAAGGGCTTGTACCACATTACTTCCCCACAGGATGGATATATTACTAAAACCATACGCTCCGGAATTGGTGAGACGATCAAAGAAGGAGAAGTATTGATCAGTATTATGCCAGCCGATTATGATTTGGCTGTGGAAATGTACGTACATCCTATGGATCTTCCTTTATTAGAAAAGGAACAAAAGGTAAGATTTGTATTTGACGGATGGCCTTCAATTGTTTTTTCAGGTTGGCCAAATCTTTCCTTTGGAACTTTTGGGGGAGAAATTGTGGCCATTGACAATTTTATAAGTGATAACGGTAAATATCGTATCCTAGTAGCTGCGGATTCTAATGATGTACCATGGCCTGATGATATACGAGTGGGGGCCGGGGCGTATGGTGTGGCATTGTTAAAAGAGGTTCCTATTTGGTATGAGTTATGGAGAAAACTAAATGGTTTTCCGCCGGATTATTATAAATCAGCCAAAGTAGGCCAGGCAAAAGATACCAAAAAGAGTTAAAATATTCCTTACAAGGGTAAGGGGTGTATTAACCAAATTTTTTCAGCACCCAAAAATAGGGTAATCAGGTAATTAAAGGTCTAATAGACAGGTGTTTTAATCAAAAATATCCTCGATTTTTATGAAATGGAAGCTATACCTATGGATGGTAGTATGGAGCATGCCCATTCATCTATTCGGTCAGGACAGCGATAATATATTTACTCCCGAACAATTTATTTGGTGGATAGATAATAACCACCCTGTTGCAAAAAAAGCAGAATTACAACTTGAAAAAGGAGATAATAAGGTAAAAAGTGCCAAGGGAAATTTTGACCCTTACCTTTATGGGAACTTTGATCAAAAATATTTCGATGAAAAAGAATACTATAAACTTTTAAGTACAGGATTAAAAATTCCCACCTGGTATGGAATGGAAGTGAAGGCCGGTTTTGATCAGAATGAAGGTAAGTATCTAAATCCGGAAAATAAGTTACCAGCAGATGGTTTGTGGAATGTAGGGGTTTCTATGTCTTTGGGGAAAGGTTTGTTTATTGATAAAAGGAGAGCGATACTCAGACAAGCCCAACTATTTGCTCAATCCACAAAAGCTGAACAATTAAAAATAATGAACGATCTATATTACCAGGCCATGCAACAATATTGGAAATGGGCAGAGGCATGGAATCAATATCAGATTTATGAAGAATATGTCCAGCTCGCGGAAAAACGTTTTGAAGCCACAAAAAAGAGTTTTTTATATGGTGATAAGGCCGCAATAGATACCTTAGAAGCTTTTATTCAGTATCAGGACCGGTTAATTAGTCGAAATGAGTCTCAATTGCTTTACCAAAACCATACTTTGGATCTTTCTAATTATCTGTGGGATGAAGATAACCGCCCACTAGAAATTACGGAAGGGTTGAGGCCTATTGACTTGAATAAATCAGATCTGGTAGAAGCGATTCCATATGATAGCATTCATTCTCTTCTTTTTCAGTTTGAGGAAACACACCCCGAAATGCAATTATATGATTTTAAATTAGGTGATTTAAATTGGGAAAGAAAACTAAAAAAGGATGCCTTAAAGCCCAATATTAATCTTACTTATAATGCCCTTCAGCAAACAATGAGATATGAAGGGGATATGAGTTTCTCTACTCAAAATTATAAATGGGGATTGGAATTCAGCTTTCCTGTTTTTTTGAGGAAACAGAGAGGTGATCTTCAGCTGACAAATCTTAAAATTCGGGAAGTCCAATTGTCCCGACGATATAAGCTACAAGAGCTGCGGAACAAGGCAAAGAAATACCATAATGAACAATTAAACTTGCAAAAACAGCTTACCCTTTACTCCGGGATGGTCAAAAATTATAATAATTTATTGGAAGGGGAAAAAGAAAAATCTCTGGAAGGGGAAAGCTCCTTATTTTTAATTAATTCCCGGGAAACCAAATTGATCCAGGCAAAATTGAAGTTGGTACAACTTAAAACTAAACACTATAAAGCCAGAACCGCTCTCTTTTGGGCAACAGCAAAATGGTATAGTACAGATAAAAGTGCGATCACTTTATAAATGGAGTCAAATTCTGAAAATAACAAAGCTGAAAAGGGTATATTAGGGTTCCTGATGGGCACTGAAACCTTTTTTTCTTAAAATAAACCCTGGTATCAACCAGGGTTTGTGTATCTTGTACTAGTTTTATTTTCAGTTTTTGATATTATATACCTTCCGAATCGCAAGGCTCCTTTTCATCATATCGGCGGCCTGAAGGATCTTGTTTTTTAACTTTTTTGGATAATTAGGGTTTTCTTCCAGGAATTGGTCTACTATTTGATTTGCATTAGCATTGCTGTACCATGCGAAGGTGTTTTCCAAAACTCTTCCTGGGAAGAAGATATCTCCTGTTTGTTGTAGTTCCTCTAATAGGTCCAATGTTTCTTTTAGGTATTTTTCCGAAGAATTTGTTCTGTTGGGATAGTGTAAGTATGCGATTCCCTTTTGTACCCAACTTTCATTGTTGCGATTTTCAAGGTTTTTTATACTATTGAAAAAGGATTCTCTTTCATTGGGATCATTTGAGAGCGCAGGGGTTATAAATTCAAATTCTTTTTTACGATCCGGATTTTTGATTCGATTAGGTTGTTGCTTTAGTATTTGTTCCCAATTGGGATGTTCCCTTAGGCAGAGATTTACCGCTACGGAAGTATAATCCTTTTCGGAAAGGGGTAGATTCGGAATAAATATTTTCTTCTGCCAGATTTTAAATAAGTTGTTTAAGCCATTTTTACTGGAAGCCAATTCTTTATAGCTATTCCATAGTTGACGTTTAAGGCTGCTATTTTTTTCTTTTTTCATGCGATCCCACAAAATCTTTTCAAGGGAGGAAATTTTATTGGTTTTTTGTTCTTTGTTTAGAAACCGCCAATAAATAGCAGGAATTTTTTTCAATGTATAACTCAGAATGATAGGGTTTTCTTCTTTTTGAACAGATTGTATTAGGGATTTTAAAAGATCATCAGGGTTAATATTTTCGTTTAAAAAATTTTCCCAAAGTGTCATCCAATAAACAAATCTTCTGGATTCTTCCTCTTCTTCATTTACCTTTCCGAGTAACCAACTTGTTTGTTCAGGATTAAGGGAATAATAGCCGTATTCATAGCCGCTTCCAAAAATATTTATGTACTCAGGAATGGCGGAATTTTTTAGTTCATTGATGGTGCTTTCCTTTTTAATACTACTTAGAGGATATAAATCTGTGGTGTCTTGGTAAACTACTGCAATATTAAGGTCTTGTTGATAAATACGATCAGCAGTTTGTTCAATAACCAATTCTTTTAATTCCTTATCCTGGCTAACCTCCTTGGTCTTAAAATGGGGCATTCCTGCCGATTTGATCCAGTCTTGGTTCCATTGATTAAGATCATTTCCCGAGGTTTCGCTCAATATTGCGATCAAGTCATCCCAGGTAGCATTACCCATTTGAAATTTAGAAAGGTAATTTTGTAGGCCATTTTGCATGGCTTTTTCTCCAATGCGGTTTTCTAGATGCTTCATTACAATGGGAGCTTTCTTGTAGATGATATTTCCATACAAAGAACCTGCATCTTTTAAGTTGTTCAATTCTTGCTGAATGGGATGGGTTCCTGCACTTCTATCCGTATGATAAGCGGAAGGATAATGGGAGAATAAAAATTTTAGTTGGTGGTTAATATCCGGGAAATCTGGTTGTGTGATTTTATCGGCCATAAAGTTGGCAAATACTTCTTTTAACCATACATCATTGAACCATTTCATTGTTACTAGATCACCAAACCACATGTGTGCTACTTCGTGGGCAATGAGTTGGGCTCTACTTAGCTCTTGATTCCTTGTTGGATTTTTCTCCAAAAAGAGAGAAGAAGCTTTGTACCATATAGCTCCAGGGTGTTCCATTCCCCCGTATTGGAAGGAAGGAATTGCAAGGAATTCATAGCTTTCAAAAGGATATGGGATATCGGTGTAATTTTCCAACCAATTGTAAGCTTTGGCATGGAGATCAAATATTTGTTGGGCGTTACAATTTACTTTTGCAGTATCTGTTTCTCTGAAATACATAGTAAATTTTCGGCCCTCAATTTCTTTTTCCATTTTATTAAATTTACCAGCGGCAAATGCGAAAAGGTAGGTAGGTATTGCTTTTGTATTGGTGTACTTGATGTTTTTTGTTTTTTCTTGTTCATTATTCGTGACAGATAGTATTTTTCCATTAGCAACCGTTGACCACTGTTCAGGTACTTTCAATTGCAGGTCGTAACTTGCTTTTAAATCTGGTTGATCAAAACAGGGAAAAACACTGGATGCTCTTGCTGGAACTAATAGTGTATATAGATAATCCTCATTTCTGTTTAAAGAAAGGTCTCCCACGCTCATGCTTATGTCCAATTGGTTGGTTCCTGTTTTTAATTGATGGGAATGTATAATTAGATGGTCGGACTTTCTTTCAAATGCTCCTTCTTTCCCATTTACTTTTAGTTCATGGATTTCACCCTGGCCGTCCATTAAATCTAATATGAGAGGGAAAGTTTTTTCCGATAGATTAAGGGTAATTTGAATTTTGGCCTGAATTGTATCGGATTGATTGGCTGGAATATCAAATAACAATTCATAGTTAACGGTACTGATTTGGGCGGCTCGATGCGTAGCCAATGTTTTTGAGATTCCAGGCTGGATAAATGTTTCAGGAATCTGCTGTTCCTTAGGCTTACAGCTGATCAAAATAAAAAATGACAGCAGAAAATAAATGAGCAGTTTTAAAAAGTTCATAGTGATTTTATTTTAATAACAAATGAAAGGGTACTGAGGGGTCTTTTATTATTGATTTATTTCATTTTCTACGGGGACGGTCATTTTTATTAATTTAGAAAGGGTTCTCCAGTT
>NZ_SMMB01000027.1 GCF_009711365.1 Xanthovirga aplysinae
TTGTTATTGCCTAATATAAGATTAACATCATCTATTAAATGGTCATCCCCATCTTGGTCCCCATCCAATTCTTGACTGTTGTAATCATTTCTACTTCCCTCCATAATATTGCTACTCCTAATAATATTATTTGTGGAAAATAATGAAAACCCATCCTGATCAGTGGAAGCTTTTTGACTGTTATTACTATTGTTATTCCCTTCAATCAGGTTAATTTCATCAAGT
>NZ_SMMB01000342.1 GCF_009711365.1 Xanthovirga aplysinae
GCTGTTGTTATCATTGTTATTGCCTAATATGATAGTATTCACATCATCAATTAAATGGTCATCCCCATCTTGTTCCCCAAAAAGCTCTTGACTATTGTAATCATTTCTACCTCCCTCCATAATATTGCTACTCCTAATAATATTATTTGGGGGTAAAAATGAAAACCCATCCTGATCAGTGGATGCTTTTTGGCTGTTATTCCTATTGTTATTCCCTTCAATCAGGTTAATTTCATCAAGTTGATTGTTACTCCCATCTTGTTCAGCCCAAACTTCCTGGCTGTTATCCTCATTATTGTTACCAATAATCCTGTTTATGTCGGAAAGTTCATGATTCAAAAACTCCTGGTTCACCCGGATCTCTTGCTTATTCCATCCATTGTTGTTACCATCAATTAGGTTATTATCACCATTCTCAATGTCATGACCTGTGCCCTCCTGGTTTGCCCAAAGTTTTTGAGAGTTTTTATCATTGTTGTTACCTAAAATCTGGTTAACTGATTGAATATCATTACCAGTCCCAGACTGCTCCGCCTCAATTAATTGGGTATTTCCATCATTTCTATTGCCAACAATTTGGTTATTTCTATTTATTTGATTTGGGAAAATGATGGCCCCGCCTTGTCGGCCCCTTATCTTTTGGCTGTTCCAATCGTTGTTATTGCCATCAATCTTGTTGTTTTGGTTGATTTCATTTGGACTTGAAATGCCACCCTGTCGGCCCAGCACAGATTGTGTGTTTCTGTCATTACGATCGCCTTCAATCAAGTTATTATCATTAATTTCATTAGTCGATAAAAAACCACTTTGGATAAAAAAAACAGACTGCTTATTATGGTCGTTATTTTGTCCATTTATTTCGTTATTGCGGAGGACTTCATGGCCTCCGCTCTGGGAACCCACTGCATTTTGGTTGTTGTTGTCATTGCCCTGGGCCATACCAAGGTGCGCTACACAGCAAATGGCCAGGACTGTTAGGATTACTTTTTTCATTTTTTTAAAAGTTTTTGGGTAGGTAAAAGGGGTAAAATAGAGGTTTAAAAGAAAGGGGAATGCTTTTAAGGATTGAGATAATTTCGGGGAAAATAACCCAAAGTTGCAAAGCCCCATTGGAGGCCTTGCAACTTAAAAGTCCCTTTTTCTAGCTAAGGAAGGTAAAATCAATTTTAATTGATGACATTATTGTCATTAC
>NZ_SMMB01000202.1 GCF_009711365.1 Xanthovirga aplysinae
TGGCCCAGGGCAATGACAACAACAACCAAAATGCCGTGGGTTCCCAGAGCGGGGGCCATGAAGTCCTCAATAATAACCAAATATTGGGGAATAATAACGACCATAATAGGCAGTCTGTATTTTTTCTCCAAAATGGTTTTGTCCCGACTCATGAAATTAATGATAACAACATGATCATAGGCGATCGTAATGATAGAAACACACAATCAGTGCGGGGCCGACAGGGGGGGGCCTTTCTGCTTTCAAATGAAATCAACGAAAACAACGAGATTGTAGGTAATAACAACGATTGGAACAGGCAAAGAGTAAGAGGCCAACAGGATGGGGCGCCTCATGAAATAAATCAAAATAACCAAATTGTTGGTAATAGAAACGATGAAAATACCCAATTAATTGATGCGGAGCAGGATGGGATTGGTCATGATGTTCAATCCGTTAACCAGATTTTAGGGAACAACAATGATAAAAACAGTCAAAAACTTTGGGCAAATCAGGAAGGCTTTAATCAAGACATTGAGACTGGTGATAATAATCTAATAGAGGGTAACAACAATGGCTGGAATAAGCAAGAGATTGATTTACACCAGCAGGGTTCTAATCATGACCTCTCCGACATTAACAGGATTATTGGCGACAATAATGAGGATAACAGCCAGGAAGTTTGGGCTGA
>NZ_SMMB01001021.1 GCF_009711365.1 Xanthovirga aplysinae
AAAAAACTACCTGAAATTTCATTATATTTTTCACCGCAAACGTTTGCGGTTTTTGTTTAAAGTTATTGTTTTTGTTCCTATTTGAGCAAAATAGGGTGAATTTTTGCAAAAATTATTTATGTGGGCCTTTAAATACTGCCGAATTTGTTTTGATAACGGAAATATATAAATTGGCAAAAAATTGTAATTTCCCACAAAATATATTTTAAATTTTTTTGATATGAAGTGGATTTCTTGTCTCTTTTTTTTGGTGTTCCTGTTTAATCTAAAGGTTTCGGGGCAAACATATAATTCAATAAGTAATGAAAAAGGCGATTGGGAGAATTCGGAAATGTGGACAGAAGGCATGGTTCCTCAAGATGGTGGGGAAGACATAACCGTAAATATACTGGGTGATATTGTAAGAAATTCTTCCCTTGACTTTAGTGGTAGTACAGTATCTATTTTGGAAGAGGATACTTTATGGATTGAGGGTGATTTAATTATTAATGCAACGGTGACATTAAATATAGGAGAAGGTGGAATATTTGTAGTAAATGGAAATGTTATAATTGGAGAGAATAGTGTTGCTGCCCTCCATATTAATGGAATTGGAGGAGAAGCTTTCTTTGGAACAATGGTAGTTACAGGGGATTTTATTAAAGGGCCAGACGATAATGCATATTATTCTCCGAGTGGAGATGAAGAGGTTTATGTGTATAATGATGCCTCAAAACTGAAAAATCCTGTAAGTGGTGCTGAAATTGAACCTAAAAAAGAGCCTGAGTTGGATGAGGATATTCGTGAGTGGATTAATAATCGGTCAGCCGCCCTTCCCATCACTCTCCATTCCTTTGCCCATGAAATAAAAAACAAATCGGTGCATCTGAATTGGATAACTGCCATGGAACTCAACTTTGATTATTTTACCCTTGAGCGTTCTTCAGATGGGGTATTTTATGAGCCGATAGGTACTCTTTACTCAAAAGTGGAAGGAAACAGCGATACACCAACGGTTTATGAATTTACAGACCAAAATCCATTATTGGGTTCCTCTTATTACCGTTTGAAGGCTACGGATATAGATGGTACGGTGGAATACCATGATGTATTGGAGGTTTGGTATGAAGATATGGAAAAGCCTGTTGTGTTGTACCCTAATCCTCTAAAACCCTCAGAAGACAATCTTCAATTGATTTTTCCTATTCAGTCAGGTGGAAAATTGAAAATATTTGATCTTTTTGGCAAGAAAGTTTTTGAGCAGAATTTTGAAAAGGAGGAACTCGTAACTCAACCAAATGGATTTCATCTTAGTGTTGATACAGGTATGATCAACCTACCTTCCGGAACATATACCCTAAACGTTTATCAGGGAGGAGGTAAAACTCAAAATGAGCGGTTTATTAGGTTATAGAGCGGTAAATTGACCTTGTTCCATTGAATGAAAGAGGATAAAGCCGATTTTATGTTTACCCTATTCTTAAAATTTGCATATTAAAGGGTTTGTTTAGTGATTTGATACTGGGTTAAAGGTTTATAAATCAATTCTTTAAGTTGGTGTCATGATTTAAAATTAAAACCATTCTACCTCAGGTAATAAAAATTAAAACATTTCTTTTCCGGATCCCCAAGAAATCATAGGAAATATTGATTCCATAATCTGAATTTTTTATTTATCCCTTTTATATTCTTATTTATTTGCCATTTTTTTCAAATATTGTATTTTTTTTAAACATGATTTTTATGAGTTTTTATTGTATTGTAAAAATAAAGTTTTAAAAAATTATATGATAAATTAAAAAATATTATTTGGAAATTTGTTATTAAACTTGGATTAATTTACTTAAAGGTATATTTCAATTAATTTTATTGATTGTCAAAACGTTTAATGCGATGAAGAATTTTATAATTATTATATTTTTTCTTCTTATTTCTTTCCAGGTTTCTGGACAACAAGCTACTTCAAATGGAGGAGGAGATGTAGATGACCCTTTGTTATGGTCTACACCGGCAACTTGGGAGCCAGAAGGATCTCCAAATGAGCCTGACGTAGATAATGATGGAAATGTAATAGAAAATGTGGCCATATATGGTTTTGTTTTAAAAAGTGGGAATTTACAATTGGGTAATCGAACCAATGATGTTAATTTGACGATTGAGGAAAACAGTATTTTGCGTATAAATGGGGATTATGATCAACCTAATAGAACAGATAATGTAATTACAGTAAAAACTGGTGGATTATTAATCATAGATGGGGCATTACTTACTGGAAATAGGTATTCCGATTTAACCATTAATAATTTTGGAACTATTGTGGTTACAGAATATTATGATGATCCAAGTCCTTTCTATGAAAATGAAATAATAAATAATGAAGGGGCGACACTTTATATTATAGGGGACGAGGAGGATCTTCCGGAGGGTGTTGATACTCAGCCTGACCCTGATGTAGGAGATGGAAATGGTGGTATTGACCCTGAAAAACTGGATGATTTTATAGAGGAGCTGATAGGTATTGCCCTCCCAATCACCCTACATTCCTTTACCTACGAAATAAAAAGCAAAGCCGTCCAATTGAATTGGGTCACCGCGATGGAGTTGAACTTCGATCATTTCACCATTGAACGTTCTGCTGATGCTGTAAATTTTGACGCTATTGGCACTCATTCTTCTAAGGTGGAAGGAAACAGTGATACGCAAACTGCTTATGATTTTACGGATATTGATCCCTTGGTGGGGCAGTCATATTACCGCCTAAAGGCCACTGATATTGATGGGACAGTGGAATACCACGAGGAGTTGGAAGTTTGGTATGAAGATTTGGAAAAACCTGTGGTGCTTTTTCCAAACCCTGTTCCTGTATCAAGTGAAGTGATAAATCTAATATTTTCGGCTTTTGCCGAAGGACAAGTAGAAATTTTGGATGCTTATGGCAGAATAGTATTTACGAAAAATTTTGAAACTGATGAATTGAAATCACATTCAGATGGTTTTCATTTCCGTGTAGCTACAAATAAAACAGAATTGAAGAGAGGAATGTACACCGCAAAAACTTTCCAAAATGGTGGGCGTCAGCAAATCATTCGGTTTATTGTACGATAGTGGTATTTAAAGTTAGGTTTTCTGTCCAGCCTTCTCTTTACATAACTAAAGGCCTTAAATGAAAGACGCCACCCCAAAGGGATGGCGCTTTCACTTTCAACCAAAACATTAAATCTATCAACTATGAATAAACCATTCGAATAATAAACAGAGAGCAACATCCATTTAGTTCCCGATAATGAAAAAAATATCATTTTTTTTAGAATTTCTATTCTCTTATCCATTTAAGTGGGCTGTAAAAAATGCATTTTTAGCGATTTGATAATGAAATTTAGCAATAGCCCTTCCCTGCTCATTATTCAAATCTCATTGTTGATTTTTCATTACTTAGGGAAACCTTTCATCATATTCCATACTTTTTGTAGTAATAAGTAGCTAGAATTACTAAGTTTAGGCCATTCCAATTTCTCATCTAATTTTTGGTCTTATGAACAGATTAGAGCACCTTTCCATAAACATTCCTGAAACAGGCAAAAAAAGGGTCGTCATTATCGGAGGTGGTTTTGCAGGCATAAAGCTTGTAGAAGGATTACTTGATCAAGATTATCAGGTAGTTCTGTTAGATAAACACAATTACCACACTTTTCAGCCACTTTTATATCAAGTGGCAACAGCAGGCCTTGAGCCTGACTCTATTGCAGGCCCTTTAAGAAAGTTGTTAAAGGGGAAAAAAGATTTTTTCTTTCGAATGTTGCGAGTGGATGAAATTAACCCCGTAAAGCAATGCATTAGTACTCCTATAGGAGATATTCGATTTGATTATTTGATTGTCGCATCAGGCTCCCGAACTAATTATTTTGGGAATGAAGAAATTGCTCGACTAGCTTTTCCACTAAAGAAATTGACAGATGCCCTGGATTTAAGAAGTCAGTTTTTGCAAAGCATGGAACAGTCAGTAATGACTAGAGACCCTGAAAAGCGACAAAATTTGTTGAATTTCGTCATTGTTGGGGGAGGGCCTACTGGAGTGGAGGTAGCCGGAGCATTGGCTGAAGCTCGAAAGCATGTTTTGGTAAAGGATTATCCGGAATTAGATATTCAACATTTGCAGATATACCTGATAGAAGGAGCAGACAGATTACTTAACGGTATGCGGGAGAAGTCAGGAGAAAAAGCTTTGGGTTATTTAAAAGAGTTGGGGGTTAATGTAAAATTGGGCAGAATTGTAAAATCCTATGATGGGGCTGTAGTGCATTTGGATGATGGAACTGAGATTGAAAGCCAAACCCTCGTTTGGGCTGCAGGGGTGCAAGGAAATATTATTCCGGGCTTAAACTCCTCGGTAGATCGAAGTCGGTATGTAGTAGATGCTTATAACCGGATTCAGGGATATGAAAATATCTTTGCAATTGGAGATGTAGCTGCTATGAAAAGTAAACAATGGCCTTTGGGACATCCTATGCTAGCACCCATAGCTATGCAACAAGCCGAAAATTTGGGAAAAAATTTCCGAAGAAAAGAAAATGGGAAATCCTTACTTCCTTTTAAATTTGTGGACAAAGGGACTATGGCAACGGTAGGCCGCAATAAAGCGGTTGTGGATTTACCAAAAGGAAGTTTCGGAGGTCTTTTTGCCTGGTTGGTTTGGATGCTGGTGCATCTGGTTTCCATTATTGGTTTCCGGAATAAATTGGTGGTAATGAGTAATTGGTTCTGGAGTTACCTGACTTATGATCAGGGAATTCGTTTGATTGTTAGATTATTTAAGAGAGAAGCAACTTTTAAGGAAAATAAAAAAGCCGCCTAAAGCTTTTAATTATAAGAATAGGGTCCAGGTGTTTTGCCTGGACCTTTTTCTTTTTAGCCTTCCTCAATAATGATAATGCTATAAGGCTTTGTTAATTCTAAATATATCTACCAGTTGACAGGTTGGAATTGCAAAAGCAAAAAGATAAATTTAAACCTATAAAATGACTTTTAAATAAAACCAATTAAGCCTTAAATAGATATGCCCAATTTTCAGCCTCAATCTTTTGGAAAACTTCAAGACGGAAGAGAAACTTTGCTTTATACCCTTAGCAATAAACAGGGGATGGAAGTAAAAATTTCAAATTATGGTGGGGTGATAGTTTCTATTAAAGTAAAGGCTAAAAATGGAGATTTTAAGGATGTCGTTTTAGGATACGATTCAGTTTCGGGGTACGAAAAGGATAATTATTTTATTGGAACTTTGGTGGGGCGTTTTGCAAATCGAATTGCCAAAGGAAAATTTACTCTTAATGGTAAATCCTATACCTTGGCTCAAAATAATGGGGAGAATCATTTGCATGGTGGCCCAGGTGGTTTTCATAGGGCATTGTGGGAAACTGAAGCCTTCCAAAGTGATGAGGGGAAGGGACTAAAACTATCCTATTTTAGTAAAGATGGAGAAGAAGGTTATCCAGGTAACTTAAAAATCGCCGTTTCCTATTTTTTGGCTGAGGATAATTCTTTATCGGTAACATATTGGGCAACTAGTGATCAACCTACGGTTATAAACTTTACTCAGCATTCTTATTTTAACCTTTCAGGTGATCCTCAAAATAAGATTTTGAATCATCAGTTGATGATTAATGCGGATTCTTTTTTGCCTACGGATTCCACCGCTATCCCCACTGGAGAAAGAAGAAATGTAAAAGGTACTTCTTTTGATTTTCTTAATCCCCAGACTGTTGGGTCCAGAATAGAACATGATGATGAGCAACTAAAAATTGGAAGTGGATATGATCACTGTTGGGTTTTAAATAAGGAAGGAAATGAGCTTAGTTTGGCAGCTACCTTGTGTGAACCCGAATCGGGCTGTTTTATGGAAGTTTTTACCACTGAGCCAGGGGTGCAATTTTATGCTGGTAATTTTTTGGATGATGCCATGATTGGTAAAAAAGGGCAAGTTTGTGGAAAACGTTCTGCATTATGTTTAGAAACCCAACATTTTCCAGATTCTCCCAATCGCCCAGACTTTCCATCTGTTGTGTTGAATCCAGAGAAGGAGTTTAAATCCACTACTATTTTTAAGTTTTCAACTCAATAGTTATAACACTTTCAATGGCTCTTAAAAACCAACCCGATATTAAGAAAGAAATAGGTTGTGTTTATTTTTTGCATATGAGAAATACATGATTTGAATAAGGCATCGGGGTTTTTATGTTAGCATAGAGAATATTTTTTATCAAGAGTCAATTTTTTGGAGGTTAAACTTTTATTCTTCAAATTTTAGATCTTAAACTAAAATTGAATTAAGGTTTCAGTCTGGATTTATTTCCCCTTAATTTTGAAATTTCGAAATATTGGTAATTACTCTTATTTTCCTCACAGGGGTAAAAGCCTATAAATCTTTTAATTGAGGTCGAAATCTGCTAAATTTACCCAATGCAGGATTCAAAGATCTGGACAAATAGAGAGGATAAGGAGAGGCATAAAGTGCTGAAAAAAAATAATCAGGAAAATGATTCAGATCATTTTGAAAATATTTCCGAACAAGAAATATGGAATGCTTTTCGGCAGGGAAATGAAGATGCATTTATACATATTTACATTAAATATTTTAAAGTTCTTTATCAGTATGCCTCTCAATTCTCATTAG
>NZ_SMMB01000749.1 GCF_009711365.1 Xanthovirga aplysinae
TCAACTTGTGCCTGTAGGAAGTGGGAGTTATACGAAAACCTTTCCAGAAGGTACTTTACCAACAGGACATGTTAACTATAAACCTCAAAATAACCTTCCATGGCCTGATTTTAATCATTCAGATGCACATCCTATGATCACCTCCAATTTGGAAGGTAAGCCTATTCCAACAAATGACTGGTGGTCATCCCTAGTATGGAACAATCAAATAGGTACCCAGGATTACCCATACAGTTTACCCATGTGGGCTTATCCTGTTACCTTTCAGGCAAGCAACAAAGGGTTAGGAATGGCAAGGCCTGTCAATCCCCCAGTCAATGACCGTTATCATATGGCAGGTTATGGGGTGGATATGGTCGTATCCGGAATTGTAGGGTTAAATGCCCCCGATGCTCGTTTACATGATTTCGGAGATTGGACCGTCACTGCTTCCTGGGATGATGGACAAAACCATTTATTAGCAACCATGGGACATGGGATGCCCTTTTCTTACTTTGAAAAGGTAAATGGAGGGGACATTTTTGTAGATTTTGTTGCTGGAAATGAAGTCTCCCATGATGCAGGAGAGGAAGTGATCGTTTTCTTTACCCATGGTCGGAAATTTGCCGCTTTTGCTCCTCAAGGTTCAGTTTGGCAGAAGAATGGAACAGTATATACAACGGATCTGAATGGAAAGAACTATTGGTCAATTGCTCTTTTACCGGAGGTGCCAGAAGAAACTCCTGAAACCTATCCAGTTGAAATTCTTGAAGAATTTAGACAGCATGCTTATGCTTTTCCGACAAATACAACTGTTGAATGGAACTACAATGAAGCCAATGCAACAGTTGCCTCTACCTACAGCGTTCAAACGGAATTGAAAGAAAGTGGCAATGGAAATAGTGATCAAGTATTGCAGGCTCTACTCCCTCATCAATGGGGTAGGACTGATGATGCTTTTAAAAGTTATAGCTATGGGAGTATGCGTGGGGAATTAAAAGTGATTGATGTCAACAGTTTCAGCCTTCAAAGTCAATTTAATGGGGTACTTCCTTCCCTTCCTAATCTGGGGGAATTTAGTGATACCTATAGTTCTGCCAAATTAAATCAATATTTGGAGGAGGCCATGTGGGATGATTTGCCAATCACAGAGACTTACAATCAGGGAAAAAGCTTTTACAAGTTTGTACAGGTCGCCCAAATTGCTGAGCAGATGGGAAACATCCAAGTGCGGGAACAAGCCATAACCAAGGTGAAAAATGTTTTGGAGACCTGGCTTAATGCTAGCACAAATCCTATATCGGAGATTTTTTATTACAATGAAGAATGGGGAACTATGCTGGGATATCCTGATGGTCACTACCAGGCTTCTCTTATGAATGACCACCATTTCCATTGGGCTTATTTCATTCAGGCAGCCGTAGCGGTGGAGCAATATTTCCCTGGTTGGGCTAATGAATGGGGAGGTATGATTGACCTATTAATTCGAGATGCAGCAACTCCGAACCGAGAAGATACGATGTTTCCATTTTTAAGAAACTTCGATCCTTATGCAGGTCATAGTTGGGCCAATGGAGGAGCAAGGGATTTTCTAGGAAATGATCAAGAATCAAGTTCAGAAAGCATGCATTTCAATACCGCCTTGATACTTTGGGGGGAATTAAGAGGTAATAAAGAAATACGTGATTTGGGGATTTACCTCTATGAAACTGAACTATCAGCAATTGAAGAATATTGGTGGGACCTGGAAGAGAGAAATTTTGATCCTAATTTCAACTATTCTGCTGCGGGAAGAATATTTGGAGGAGGTTATCAGTTAGCCACGGTATGGACCTTTGATATACCAGAAGCTTATGGAATCAATTACCTACCGATCCATGGAGGCTCCTTATACCTGGGATACAACACAGATTATGTCCAAAAGGCTTATGATGAAATGTTACGTCTTCATGGAAGTAATGAACCTGACTTATGGAATGATATTTTCTGGGAATACCTTTCTTTTGCTGATCCTGAGGAGGCCCTTAGCCGTTTTGAAAGTTATCCTGATTATCCGGTGGAGTATGCCGAAACTAAGGCCCATACCTATCATTGGTTACATAATATGAAAGCATTAGGCCAGGTAGATACAAACGTTACGGCTAACACTCCTTTGGCTGCGGTTTTTAATAATAATGGTAATAAAACTTATGTAGCTCATAATTACGGCAATTCAGACAAAGAAGTAAGATTCTCCGATGGCTTTATACTTCAAGTACCTGCAGGTAAAACAGCTACGAGTCGGGATAGTCAAATTCAGGTGGCAATTACCAGCCCAATTTATGGACAGGAATACCCAGAAAGTCCCATAAACATCCAAATAGAAGTGGAAGCCTCTGCGGAAGGTGGAATAAGCAAGGTGGAATTTTTCAGAAATGACTTAAAAATTGGTGAATCCCTTTCTGCTCCTTTTTTCCATGAAGATGCAAACGTTGACGATGGAATTTACACTTATGTGGCTAAAGCCTTTAGCGGAGAAGAAAGTAATTCTTCTGCTCCCATTTTGGTAACTGTAGGACAAGGAGCTCCACAGGAGCCTTACAATGGTGTTACTCAATTAATTCCTGGGCAAATCCAGATCGCGCATTTTGATGAAGGCGGAGAAGGAGTAGCTTATCACAGCACCACAGCCCGTGCAGGGGAAGCAGATGGCATCAGAGAAGACACCCGTGTAAGTGTACAAGGTAGTCAGGAAGGCAATACCATCGGATGGATAAACGATGGCGAATGGTTAGAGTATACGATAAATGTACAGGAAGCAGGCATATATCAAATGGATGTACGGGTTGCTACTCCAAATAGTCAGGCAGGACCTTTCCAGTTAATTGCAAATGGGGAAATAAAAACGAACCCTATTTTTGTCAATTCAACTGGTGATTGGGGGAATTGGGTAACGTTGAGTGTTGCTGATATTGCCCTAAATGCAGGGGAACAAATTCTAAGGTTTGACATTGTGGGAGGAGGGTTTAATTTGGGTAACTTGACATTTACCAAAACAGCAGACTTACCAGGAGATCAACCGCCAAGCATCCCCCAAGGCTTAAACACTCAAAACTTAACAGCAAATAGCTTAACCTTTAATTGGGAAGCGTCCTCTTCTAACGGTAATGAGTTGTCTTACGAGGTGAATATCAACAATGACCTGTACACAGGTACAACGGCCACTTCAGTTAACATTGAAGGGCTGCAAGCCAATACCACCTACCAATTGAAGGTTAGAGCAGAAAATGAATTCGGCTTTTCGGATTTTAATAGTCTGGAGGTAACTACCCCTACCGGTGGAAATCCGGGGAATCTTGCTATACCGGAAAACTTTTTGGCTTCAAATATCACTTCAAGCAGTCTAATACTCAATTGGACACACCCTAGTTTAGAAGTAAATTTTGAGGTGTTTAAAGAGGACGAATTCTTGCAAACGATTTCAAGTTCTTCCTTTGAGGTGGATGGTTTAACTCCAAATACGATTTATACCTTTAAGGTCAGAGCCGTAGATGGCTTTGACCAAAGATCAGATTTTGCAATTTTAACCGTTCAGACTGCCCCTGTTTCTGGTGGAGAAGTATGTTCTGGTGAAGGGGCTAACACCTCTGGAAATGGTCCAGATTATTTTTACGAGCTGAGCAGTGGGGATAACCCTACTCTTACTTTCAAACCGGCTCGTCAGGGAGTGGGA
>NZ_SMMB01001279.1 GCF_009711365.1 Xanthovirga aplysinae
CCAAAGGTGAAAGCTAATATTTATGCCTACTTTAGGGCAGGTTTGTTAATTTCCGGGATAAAAAACTATCTTTAATACATTTAAACCCCGATATGCTCACTGAGCTTATCGGGGTTTTGAGTTGCAATAGTATAAATCTAATACCGACAGATGAATAATTTTAAGCTAACATCTTTTCTTACTTCTAATGTTGATCTTGATGAAAAAATGCTAAATGAGCTTATTGCTAATTTTAAAATAAAGCATTTTCGAAAAGGGGAGTATTTACTTCAACAAGGCGAAGTTTGCACAAATTACTTTTTTATTGAGACAGGGCTTGCTAGGCTCTTTGGAATTAACCGTGTTGGGAAGGAACATATCATTCAGTTTGCTCCTGAAGGTTGGTTTGTTAGTGACCGTGAAAGTACTTTTTTTAAGCAACCCTCTTCTTATTTTATTCAGGCAATTGAAGACACAAAAGCCTTTCTTTTAGACGAGCAATTTATACTTAAACTCTCGGAGTCTAATCCAGCGTTTGTGGAATTTAATAATAAGCTTCTGCACAATCATATCAGGAACATGACCAAGAGAGTTTACCAACTTTTAAGTGCAACTGCTGAAGAAAGGTACTTAGCTTTTACTAAGACATATCCTGACATTTTGCTTAGGGTTCCTCAAATAATGGTTGCTTCTTACCTGGGTATTACACCGGAAAGTCTTAGCAGGGTAAGAAAAGACTTAGCCCTAAAAAATTTTAAAAAGTAGATTTCTTATCATACATCAATACCAGGCTAAACTATTGTTGCCAACTTTGTATCATAAAGACTAAATGGTATGGCAACAAAAAAAATAGAAAAAGTAATAACCCCGGCAGGTAAACACTTTGTCGGAGATGGCTTTAATGTACATAACATTATTCCCGGTAGTCAAGGATTAAGCATGCAACGCTTGAGTCCATTTATTATGATGGATTATAATGCACCCTTTTATTTCCCTCCGAGCGATACACCCAAAGGGGTTGGAGTCCATCCTCATAGAGGCTTTGAAACAGTTACTATTGCTTACAAAGGTAAAATAGAACATCATGACAGTAGCGGTGGTGGAGGTATTATTGAGGATGGGGATGTACAATGGATGACTGCCGCTTCCGGTGTCTTACACAAAGAGTTTCATGAAAGGGAATGGAGCAAGAAAGGAGGCATCTTTCAAATGGTTCAGTTATGGGTGAATCTACCTGCCAAGGATAAAATGTCGGAGCCAAAATATCAGGCCATTACCAATAGGAGTATGGGAAGGGTTATGTTGGAAAATAATATGGGGGAAGTTGAAATTGTTGCAGGGGAATATCAAGGAATAAAAGGCCCCGCATCCACTTTTACACCACTTCATCTTTATAATATAAAAATTAAACAAGGTGCAAAAGTAGACCTTAGCTTTCCAGCTGCTTACAATACGGCCCTTTTGGTGCTTGAAGGAAGCCTTAAGGTGAATGATAAAGACAAGGTTCCGACAAATAATTTTGCTTTGTTTGAAAACCGTGGAGAAGAATTCTCAATTACCACCAAGGAAGATACCGTAGCATTATTATTAAGCGGAGAGCCCATTAACGGACCAATTGCTGCTCACGGCCCTTTTGTGATGAATACTAAACAGGAGCTTATGCAGGCTTTTAATGATTTTAATGAAGGTAAATTCGGTTATTTAGAAGATTAATAACAAGCACTTTAACTATTATAAGAATGATGGCATTTAAAACCAATTCATCCAAATGGCCTGTCTTAAATTTCGTAGAAATGCAAGACACTATTGAAACCTTACACCAATGGATTCAAATTGTGGGAAAAGTAAGGCTAAAGACTATGCCATGGCAAAATCACTCCTGGCATACTACACTTTATGTAACCTCATCTGGTTTTTCTACCCATGGGATTCCTTACCAGGGACGTATTTTTCAAATTGATTTCGACTTTAGAGCGCATAAACTGCTCATACAATGCTCCAATTCTACGACATTAAGTATGGATTTATATCCAAGAACGGTAGCCGATTTTCATGCCGAACTATTTGAAAAATTATCAGAAATTGGCGTTAATATAAAAATACATCCCAAGCCAAATGAATTAGATCCGGCCATTCCTTTTGCAGAAAATCGAATCAATAAATCCTATGACCCAAATGCGGCCAATGCACTCTGGCAAGCGATGTTAAAGGCCAATTGCGTTTTTAATCAATTTAGAAGCGAATTTATTGGGAAGGCTAGTCCGGTTCATCTGTTTTGGGGAGCATTTGATTTGGCAGTCACTCGTTTTTCCGGAAATGTTGCTCCATTACATCAAGGAGGGATGCCAAATATGTCACTGGAGGTCATGCAGGAAGCCTATTCACAAGAGGTAAGTAGTGCTGGTTTCTGGCCAGGCTCCAAGGATTTTCCCCAACCCGTTTTTTATGCATATGCCTATCCAAGTGCTGTAGCTTTTGGAGAGCAAAAAGTTTTGCCAAAAGAAGCTTTTTATAGCACCGAAATGGGAGAGTTTTTCTTGAAATATGAGGATGTCCAAAAATCTGATGATCCTGAAAAGACCCTTTATGACTTTTTGCAAACCACATATGAAGGCGCAGCCAATACTTCAAAATGGGATAGAGCGAAGTTGGAAAGAAAAATATGAAGAGAAAAATCGCTGATAAGAAGCCAGTCGCTGCTGAGTAAAATAAAGTGAAGAATACTTGTGATGCTAAAACTTCAATGCCTAGCCAATGCTCGCACCGTTAGAATTCTTTTATGACTACTGAGGGATTAAGTATTTGGCGGGAAATAGGGTGATAAATTTTCCTTTCCAACTAACAGACAAAAATAAAACTTATTACAGTTCTTTAGCTTTTTACAAGTTCTTTCCCCTTCACCTGAGGAATGGTATTTCAGTAGAAGGGGAATTTTATTTTTTAACTATTTTTTTTGCGCAATTAGTTTTTCGGCAATTAACTTGAGGTTTGGTTCTACAATTTCTGGAGTAGGAGCAAGAGGATATAATTGTGCACCCATTCTTTTTACAAATGCTGCTCTCCAACCGGCCCACAAAGCGCCAGCTACATCCCATCCATGGGCTGCGGTAAGTAAGCATTCATTTGGTTTTACCTTCATTTTTCGTGCTGCCCAATTATAGACATCCTGATGAGGCTTAAATTTTCCTATATTTTCTACGCTTAATCTTTCATCAAAAAGATCGATTAACCTGGCATTTTCAAATTGTGTTTTTGATAATTGGTAAGAGGAATTGGTTAAAGAAACTAATTTGTAGCCATTTTTCTTTAGCGCCTCTAATGCGCTTTTTACTTCAGGATGAGGGGGTAAAGATTGTACTGGGGCCACTGCTTTTTTAGCTTCTTCTTCGCTGAGATTTATGCCATTATTTTCCGCAGTCATTCTTAAAGTTGCCACACCAATTGCTCCAAAGTCTTCATAATGATTCCCTACTGTAGCGACCAAAGAATATTGCAACATGGTGGTAAACCATAAAGGAAGCAAATCATTTCTTCCTCCAAGTGCTTTCCCAATACTGTTTTTCATGAAGGTTAGATCAAGTAAGGTTTCATTCACATCGAAAAAAAGGACTTTTGGTTCTTCTTTTATTTCACTTTGGATTTCATTCATTTTATTTGCATTGATGAATTTTGGGACCATAACACCTGAGGTACCGGCCAGGGTTGCATTTTTAATGAAATTTAAACGGCTATTTTCTATGTTATGAGATAATTTACATAACAGACTAAATAGTAGGTTTTATCATCAAATAAAGAAGGAATTCCTTCATTTTATAACTTGATGGGTTTTATTTTTATAATCAATGAAAACAAGGGTTTTATGGTCGATTATATTTCTTTGAAAGGAATAAAACAGAGCTGAAAAACCATTTTCAAGCGTTATCTTTTCTCTTGTTTTGAAGCTGTAATTTCCTTAAATGATTCAAAGTTTAATGGTAAGGTGGTTACTTTTTAATTTGAGATGAAGTTGAAGAATGGATATGGTTTGTTTTCTGAATTTTGTCCTTTTTTACAAAGAACCAATTATTCCTATCCTTAAAAAAGGAAATTTTTTTAAAACCATTTGGGATTATATATAGAAATAAGAGGAAAAATTAGGCTGTCTCACTTTGAAACAGCCTGATTGTTAAAAGATATATTCAGGGGAGAATAATTTTATGAAGTCACCTTTTCAGAAACATAAGCTGCAATGGGGTTTTTCAGTGTTTCTACAATTTCCGGCATTGGGAAGCTTGTATCATCTTTGTATCCAACCGTAAGCAGGCGAACCCGGTTAATACAAACCCTTTTGAATTCCTGGGCAAAGAGGTCAAATTTCTGAAATAACTTTGAAAATTCCGGATGGTCTTTTTGATAATCATCAATAATTTTGTGTACGGCTTTCCAGAAATCCGTTTCCGTGTACCCATCAATAGAATTATGAGAAACATTACTAATGTAGCGAAAAACACCATCAAAAATTCCAGATAAGATGAATAGGGTGATAAACTCATCCTCAATAGTTCTGATGATGGGTTGCATTTCCTCAGGTAATTTGGCGTGTGCCTCCTGATTTAAATTTATTTCCTCTACAAAATCTTTTACAATGACCCGTTGCGGAATATAATCTTTCAATACAAGAATGGTGTTTTCCCCGTGTGGGCTAAAACATAATTGGTGCTTATAAAAACAATGAATTAACGGTTTAAAATAGGCTTCGAGGTAGGCTTTCATCCATTGTTTAGGGGTTAATCCTGATTTATTAATCAGTGACCCAATTAGGGAGTCTCCTTCATCATCTACATACATTAAAGCGGCCATGGTCATCATTCTTTCTCCCTCTTTTAGGAATGGACTGGCACTTTCCCTCCAAATTACACCTAGCATCTCTTTATAATAGTAGGGGATTTGGTCCAGTTGATCAAAATGAGGATGACGGAAATTGATAGTAGCAATTTCCCCTAGCATCACAAAGCCACAGGCATTGAGAAAACTATCATTACTCATTCTTGCCTTCATATATTGCGTAATAGCAGGAGCAACTTTAAGACGATCAGGAGATAACCCTCTGTAGAGTGCTGTGTTCAATATGGATACAGCCATCTTTACATAAAGTCGTTCTGGGCGGTCTACATTTAAAAAGGTTCGGATAGACTGTTGTGGGGTATACTGATCTTCTCCTTCTCCTAAGGGAATAAGTTTATTTTGAGCAATATCCTGTCCAAATAGAAAGGCTAACTTATTTTGCCACTGCCAATCATGAATTGGAATGAACAAGTATTCTTCAGGATTCACCCCTTCTTGTTGAAGGATGTTTTTAAATTCACCTACCTTTTCTTTTCCCAGTTCTTGTTCTATTAACAGTTGAAAAGGGAGTGAATCAACTCCAAAATAAGTGGCCCTTGATTGATGGGCAGCCACCCATTTTAAACGGATCAATTGATCAGATTCAGGGGCATGTTGATAATAATCTTCTACATTAAAACCTATGCGACCCTTATTGATAGTGGCCCAAGGGTGACCTTCCATGTGGTGCTCAATGGTTTGATAATCGGCATCTGCTAATTCATCAGCAGTCAATCGACCCTTGGCAATAAAATTAGCATCAGCAAAAAGGGTGTGGGAGCTTTCTCGAATAAAGTGTGCAAGGGTAAAAGGTTCAATTCCGATACTTTGTTGAAGTTCGGTATAAAAAGCAATAGCATCTATGGCTGGGTATTCCTCTCCTTTAATTACCTTCACAAGGGAAGAAGGATCAATATACCAATAATCCATTTGACGATGTTCTGCAGAAAAACGATAGGAAATGTTTTCTGAATCAGTAGCGAGTTCAAAATAAGTTTTTCCATTGTTTTCCCGAAGTACTCTTGGTTTCAAAAGTAATTCGTGCATTAATTCGCTAATAGATTTAATGATATTAGCTTTATTTACTTTTTCCCAAATATCTTTTCTCAAAACTTCTGCTCCCTTAAATAAAGCTGGTGTTTGAGTTTTCATTGTCTTTGTCATTGCTTTATTATTTATTTCGGTGAAAACTTTATGGTTAATTAATTCAAATCGTTATTGAATTGATTAGGGTTTTAATTCGCAGGACTCATTTGGTTAAATAAATCTGAAATTTCTTCCTTACCCATATCTTTGGAAGGAGTTCCAAATTGCTGAAAGGCAATTTGTTCTTCTAAAGGATAATGTATGTATCCTAAAATGGAATTGATGATGCTTGCACTACGCTGGGCTCCCATTCCTAGATCTGGGGTTACAAATCCATGGGTGTGAAGTTCCCCATTTTGTACAAAAATGCTTTTCCCTTCATGGTCTATAGCATAATTTCGATGTACATCATAGCGACCTTTCGTATCCCACCGAATTTGCTCCTGAATAGGTGCGATAAATTTCGGGATACTAGCCTTGTAACCCGTGCAGGAGATGAGTGCATCCGTAGGCTCGGTAAAGTTGCGTTCTAATTGGGTATGCCGGAAGTGTAAATTCAATTCGGTGGCCTGACCAGGGGTAGCTTCTACCTTAAATAATTCCGAACAAGGACGTAAACTAATAGGAATTTTTTCCTGATCTAAGGAGCGTTGGTAAAGGTAATCGTAAATCTCGTTGATCAAATCATAGTTTATCCCCTTGTACAATTGGTTTTGAGCTGAAAGGATTTTCTCTCTTTTGTGTGGAGGAAGATGATAAAAATGATCCACATAATCCGGAGAAGTCAATTCTAAAGTGAGTTTGGAGTATTCCAAAGGGAAAAAGCGGTCCGGCCGACTAAACCAGTTTAAATGGAAGCGATGATTTTTCTGTTCACGAGCTAAATCCAGAAATATTTCCGCCGCGCTTTGTCCTGAACCTACAATGGTTATGGAGTTTTTGGAAAGAAGTGCTTCCTTACGGTACAAGTAATCGCTACTATGCAGACAGTGGTCAGCATGAGCATTTTTTAAAAATTCTGGTAGGTGAGGAGTGGTTCCTGTTCCCAAAACCAGTTTCTTGGTGAAATAAGTTTTCGTTTTTTGGTTGATTAAATCTATGACACTAACCTCATATTTTTTTGTCCGGGTGTCATAATGAATGTTCTCGACTTGATGGCTAAACTTCAAGTTGGTCAGTTGCCTAATAACCCATTTACAGTACTGATTATATTCTTTTCTGAAAATGAAAAAGTTCTCACGAATATAGAACTGGTAAATCCGATTGTTTTCTCTTAAATAGTTTAAGAAACTGAAACGATTGGTGGGGTCAATCATGCTCACAAAATCGGCTAAAAAGGGCACTTGTAAAGTGGTGTCCTTCAACATCACTCCCGGGTGCCAATTAAAGTTTTTCCTTTGGTCAAAAAATAGGCCATTCATTTCTTTTAAAGGATCTGCTAATGCAGCCAGACTAAGATTAAAGGGACCAATACCAATGCCAATAAAATCATATTCCATTTTTTCCATGGGTGTTCTTTTTATTCTTTTAATAAATTCTTCTTGTTTCCATTTAGCCTTGAGCTTCATACAGCTCTTCATTTAATCGCTTAATGAACCCGTCCTTTTCAGGGAATTTGTCCTCCAAGTTTTCAGGGGTAAGGAAAAGTAAAGAAGCTTCCTTATTAGGGAGTTTTATTTTGTTAATACTTTGGAAGCCTATCAATTTGGCTAATTGAATCATAGGTTTAGCTTCTGCATTTGGCTCCCCGGTTATTCTTTCAACTTTAGGGTGGCTAAAGAAAAATTCTGCCACTGTTCGAAGAGCATACAAGGAATACTGTTTTTGTGAGGATGTCCGAGGCCCAATCATAAAATGCGCCCCATAGTCCGAAGGTTTTGCATCATAGTGTTTACCTAGTTCATCAAAAATCGACCAATAACTTTCAACAGTAAAAAGGATTTCTCCATTTATGATGCCTATAAAAGGATGTGCATAATCTGAAGCGGAAAGATTGAGGTAAAAGGCTTCTAATTCCTGTAAGGACATATTCATGGCCCAAAAGGGTTTGGCATAATCCATATGAAACCATTTGTGCAATAATTCCAGATCTCCTTTTTCAAAATCAAAGGGTCGGACAGAAACGGTTAGATCACTTTTTTCAAAGTAACGCTCAAAAAGAATATCTATAGTTTCGGGCTTTAAAAGGTCTTTTTGGTAATGGACTAAATGAAGAGGGTTTAGATAATCCACATAGACAGATTGGTTATCAATCGGGCGTATAACCTCATCCATTTCATAGAGGGAAGTGAGCAAGTTTCCTTTCACCTCCCAGGCTCTTTCTTGAAGGATATAGGCCAAAAATCCAGTTTTGTCTTGTTGGTGCAGGGAAGAAGCCTCTTCATGGAAAAGTTCCAACAACCGCTTTTCACTAGAAAGTTTTGCTCTTCCCATGGCATTGATAACGCCCAGAATATTATTAATAACAAGGTAATAGGTCAGTTTTGAATTGATAAATTCAGCTGGACCATAGGATTCACTTAATTCTCCCAGCTCTGGGATTATTTTTTGCACTTCTGAAATTCTTGAGTCCAGGAAGAAGAACCCTTGATTATCTCGAAAAAAGAATCGATCAGGATAACCTTTTTCATCCAAACGTATTAGCGTATTCTGTTGATGTGCTTCAAAGGCAAGCCCAAATTCATTGTAAATATGAACCAAATTTCGAAAGCCTATTGCCAGGTAGCGTTTAAACCATTCTTCCGAGGCTTCCGTTTGGCTACAATTATCCTTCTCACAAATAGAGTTGATTATTATTTGCAGGCGGGATGGAGATCCAAGAATTCCATCCTGGCATATGGCAGCTAGTAAACTGATGTTTTGATCCGTTTTGAACGGATTATTTCGAAAGCTGGTATTAAACCCATTAATGACCTGTCCCTTGTGTTTTATGCCAATGTAGGCTGGGTCGGTGATAGCCTCAAAAGTGGGATAGTTTTTTCGAATTTGCTCACCAAACGAACTTTCAAATAATCGGCCCATTTCGGCACTCCTGTACAACTCCTTGGGTATGTTGACCCGTTTGGAGTTGGTGATTTTTACATCCAGGGACAACTTGATCATGAAATCACTATCCTCATGATATACCGTTCGGATAGAAGAAGTGGCAGTGAATTTTTTGCCACAGACACCCAGGTCAACCAACAGTTTATTTTTTAGAAGTTCTTTTACATCTGGCTGCTGATTTAAATAAGTTGCCTCCCATGGGTGCAGCGGTAAAAGGCTCCATTCTTCTTTGTTTTTGATTTTATCTTTAATGTCCGAAGGAACAGAATTATCTGCCAATAATTCTTCTTTTAACTGTTGATCTATGGGCTTATCTAAAGTGGTATCCTGCCAAACAATGGAGGGGTCGGCCAAATAATAGTTTAATGCAAAACGTCCCCCTGTTTCCGGAGAATATTGTAGTAATTCCTCCTTGGAGAATCCCTGTCGACTTTTGCCCAATGGGTGCATGGCATGGCCTAGGATCAAACTTTGTTCGGCTTCAATAAAATTTTGAACTTTTCCATTTATTCTATTTAATTTCTCAGGGTGGGAAGCATGCCACTCCAGGAACAAAAATAGGTTCTGAACATGATTATTAAGCCGATCCTTAACGACATTGACTTCTATTTCCTCCCCATCGTTTTTTTGGTTCGATAATTCATATTCCTTCAAAGTGAGGGTAACTAGTTCCTCAAAGTTTAATGCTCTGATTTGGTCAGAGGCTTGATCTCGGACTACAACGGGAAGAGCAAAGCTGTGGCGCCCAGTTTGTGAGAAATAAGTTAAAGCACAGAAAATATCTTTTTTATGCTTTTTTAAAGGAATCTTTATCCACCTCTCATGATTCCGCCTTTCAAAAAGTTCTGCAACTACCGGATCATATTTAGGTTTTTGGAAATACCTTTCTCCACCATCGATTTCTCTTAAATAGCTGTTTAAATAGGAGTTGGTGGCAAGATCTAATGCTAGGGCTTTGATTTCTGGTTTATAGTTATTGATGGAGGTCTGCATGTTGCTTAATTTGATTTAGTATGAAATGAAAATCTTTGATAGTCATTAGGGGATTTAGGATAGTAAATTTCAGGTAGGTGGTTCCCCTTACTTTGGTACTTGCAATGATTACCTTTCCCTCCTTAAATAAAGACTGCCTGATGTTCAGGTTTAGGACATTTAATTGTTCCTCATTCAAATTTGAACCTGGGTTAAATCGAAAAACTAAGCAGTTCAGTTCTGGTTGATGGAGTAATTCAAAGGCCGGGTCTTTCCCTATTAGATGAGCAGCTTGTTTGCTCAGTAACAAGGTATACTCATAATGCTTAGAAAGCATCTCTCGTCCTAGTGTGCGAAGGGTCATCCATAATTTGAGTGCATCAAATCGTTTAGTAGTTTGTAGGGATTTATTCACATTATTGGGAAGCCCTTGCTTTTCCTGTTCTTTGGAGTTTAAATAATCGGCATGATAACAGATATAACGGGCTGCATCCTTGTTTTTAAACAAAAAACCACTGCAACTTACAGGTTGAAAGAATGTTTTGTGATAATCTATAGTGACCGAATCAGAATGTTCAATTCCTTTTAAACGAGATGCTTGGGTGCTACTCATCAACAAGGCTCCTCCCACAGCTGCATCTGTGTGGAACCAAAGTTGATATTTTGAAGCAATGCTAGCAATTTTTTCCAGGGGATCAATGCTTCCAAAATCCGTAGTACCAGCTGTACCAATGACTGCTATTGGAATATTTCCTTTATTAAGTTCTTCTTTGATAGCTTCTTCCAACGCTGAGGTGGACATGCGAAATTGATTATCAACGGGAACACCGATTACGGATTTATGGCCAAGGCCTAAAACTGCAGCATTCTTTTTGATACTGAAATGACTATTTTCAGAAGTAAAAATGCGAAAACGGGAGGCTTCGGGAGGAAGTCCATCTATTTTGATATTGACACCAAGCTTTTCCTGACAAAATTGATCACGGGCCATTAATAAAGCCATTAGATTGGATTGTGTCCCACCAGAGGTAAATATTCCATCTGCCTGATCCTTGTAGCCAATTAAGTCACAAGTCCAGCGAATCAATTTTTGTTCAATAAGGGTGCCTCCTGCGCTTTGATCCCAAGTATCTAAAGAAGAATTGACAGAACTGATTAGTACTTCCGCTGCAATGGCAGGTGTTAGTATAGGACAGTTTAAATGTGCTATGTATTTAGGATGATGAAAGGCAACGGCATGGTCCAGATAAAGATCTTTTACTTCCTCTAGTACTTTTTCAAAATCGACATTTTGCTGGGAATTATCGAGGTCGATTAAGTCAAAGCGTTTTTTGAGCTCCTCTGGTTGAACACCAGAAAAAGGGGTATCCCGATTTTCTAAAAAGTTGAGCACATGGCCTACTGCCATGTGCATGTAGTTTTTATAGATTTTCTGGTTAACACCTGAATTATGGAACAAGAAAGGAAATCCTAATCCCTTCCTGGTGGGGGAAGCAGGTGTTAAGGTTGAATTAATAATCGTCATCTGAAAGTTTCTTGGAATAATTAATCGATTTTCAACTAAAGCATATTAAAAACTTTTTTGCTTAGATGATGGGAGAAAGGCCTTTAGTAAAAGTAGATGATTTTGGATTATAGGTATGATTTATAATCTCTAAATAAATGAATTTAAGGCAATTATTTCTCTTCGTCTTTTATTAAAAAGTTGATATCAATGCTAATCAAAAGGGACCATTAAAGGTCTTTGATTACTCCATACACTGGTAAACTTTCGAATGTAAAATTAGATCCTAGCTTGCTTATAAAATATTCCAATCAGGATTAAAAATACGCTATTTAGGATAAATTTATGCTAGCCTTTGTGAAGATTAGGCATGGGAGAAGCACTTGTATTTTGTTTTAGAAAATTTTTAATCTCTGAAATTCAGATAGTTGTGAATTAATTGTTATTTTTATTTGGATTTAGTCTAGATAAAGGACAATTTTGCATCACTCCATACACATTAAACTTTTAAAGCCATGATAAACCAAAAGAATCCAACTCATGAATATATGGGAACATGTTGCCTCTCTTATGGGGGCTCGCTATTTCTTTGATGGAGTAACTACCAAAGTTTCCATTAACAAAAATGAAAAAGTTAGTGGGACTTTGGAATGTATTAAAGTGGATGATAACATATCTATTTCTCTTAATCAGTTGAAAGTAAATGAAGTTTTCACCTTTCCACTTAATGAAACAAAGGCTTTTGTGGAGATGAATTTCGTGCTTTGTGGATGCGAATTATCAGCACCCAATGAGGAAGATGGGTTAAGCTTGAGTAAAGGCTATTGTAGAACTTATTTTAATAATAGTACCAAGAATTATCAGATCTATCCGGTCGGTGGGAGCCCTAAATGGTTGACGCTTTTTATAGATAAGCAGGGGTTTCGGGAGATGATGCCTGAGATGGGATCTTTTGCTCATGATAGGTTTGAAGCCTATGCTAGGTTACCCTATAATATTTCACAAAAGGGTTTTCTTCCCTTAACTATACATTCTTTAATCGAAGAGATTTGGGATAATAAAGATAAGGGGCTAATGAGGACTATGAAATTAAAAGCTAATGCCTATCAATTGGTTACAGAAGTCTTGAAAAATGCCCTTGTTCTAATACATGAAAGACCAAGCGAAAAATATTTGTCAAATGAGGATATTGATAAACTGCACGATGCTCGCAATTACATCAATAAACATTTTGGGAATCCATTGACTTTAAAAGAACTGTCTCGAAAGGTTTGCTTAAACGAGTTCAAGTTAAAAAAAGGATTTAAAGCCTTCTTTAATACAACTGTCCATAATTATTTGATTAATAAGAGAATGGAGTTTTCTAAGGATCTATTAAGGAAAAAGAAAGTGACAGTAGAGCAAGTAGCAATGGAGGCAGGATATAAATGCACGAGTAAATTTATTGAAACATTTAAAAAACATAATGGAGTTACCCCAGGACATTATCGCAGGATTATAAATTGATTTCCTCATAACTTCTAATGGAAAGCTTAAAGGGAAAAGTTTGTCTGCTATCTGAAAAGTCAAAAGCCATGAAATGATGGATAAAGGGCATCTACTTTTCCCAATTTAGCATTGAGAATTTTCAAAAGATTAAGAATAACCAAAACACCTTCTATGAAATTTAATTTTACCATTTTGCTCTTTTTATTCCTAGGATTGTCCAATGCTTGGGCGGAAGAAACCCTAAAAGGAGGGGTTTTTGATGAAAAAGGGGAACCTATTATTGGAGCCACTATTCTGGCAGTAGAAAGTAAGGTAGGAGCAATTTCAGATGTAAATGGGGAATTCAGTTTAAAACTGGGGGAAGGTACTCAAATAATAAAAATTCAATCTGTCGGGTTTCAATCTGAAACCCGACAAATAACGATCTCAGCAAACATTAATCCCCCTTATTTGAAGGTTACTCTAAAGGAAAGTAGTGAGGAGCTAGACGAGTTAGTAGTATACGGGAAATCCTTAGCCGAAGAGAATCGAGAAAAGGCTTATAGCATTGCAGTTGTTGAATCAAAAAAATATGCCAATGTGTCCGTTAATTTAAATCAGGTACTGAATACCGTTCCTGGAATCAATATTAGGGAAGATGGGGGATTGGGATCCTCTTTTAATTTGTCTCTTAACGGTCTAACGGGGAGGCAGGTAAGAGTATTTATTGATGGGGTTCCTATGGATTATTTTGGTTCTGCTTTAGGTCTTAATAATTATTCTGCTAACCTAATTGAAAATATAGAGGTTTATAAAGGGGTTGTACCTATTGATTTATCAGCTGATGCTTTAGGAGGTGCCATTAATGTAGTGACCAACCGAAAACCCATGTCTTTTTTAGACGCCTCTTATTCCATTGGTTCTTTTAATACGCATCGTGCCAGTTTAAATGCTCAATGGTATAACCCTAAATCGGGATTTACGGTTAGGACAATGTCTTTTTATAATTATTCGGATAATAATTACAAAGCAGGGGTCCGAATTACTGAGAATGGTGTAATACCTCCTGAAGGCGAAACCACAGAAGTGGAACGATTTCATGATGCCTATGAGTCCTCAATGGGGCAGGTGTCTTTTGGTGTGCTGGAAAGAGCTTATGCTGATGAGTTAATGCTTGGCTTTTGGTATGCTCAAAACTATAAGGAAATTCAGAATTTTGCTCAATTAGATTATCTGCCTTTTGGACAGATAAATCGAAAGGAAAAAAATTATTTAACGACCTTAAATTATGTTAAAAAAGACCTTTTGGTTAAAGGGCTAAATACTAAGGCTTTTATCGTCTATGCCCAACCTCAAATTATCAACAATGATACAAGCAGTCGCAAGTACGATTGGTATGGAAATTATACTTATAGAGGTGCTGAGGATTCTGATAAGGGAGAGTACAAGGGTAAAAAGTACCTCACGACTACGTCAAAGAACCTTTTAGCCAATGTCTCTTTGCAGTACGCTATAGATCCTAAACAACAGGTAGCCGCCAATTTTAGTACGAATTGGTTAAAACGCATTAATGAGGACCCTTATCGCGACTTATATTCGGAGGCTTTTAGTGAACCTCAATTTGTTCATAAATCAGTGATTGGCTTATCGTACCAGTTGAAATTATTTAAAGAGAAATTAAGTACTACACTTTTTACTAAGAATTACTTCTTCTCAATTCAGGCTACTAATATGCCGGAAAACTATTTAGATGAACCTTTTCCGGTAGACTTTTCCTTAGATAGGTTTGGGTTTGGAATGGCCACCTCCTACAAATTATCGAATGATCTTCAGTTGAAAATCTCATTGGAACAAGCTACCCGTTTTCCAGAGCCTGAAGAAATACTCGGTGACGGTTTACTGCTAGTATCCAACACTGGCCTGCAGCCAGAGATCTCTACTAATGCAAATTTGGGTTTCCGAATGAACAAAAGGTTTGGTGCTAAACATAAGTTAATAGTTGAAGGGAACCAATTTTACAGAGGTTCAAAAGATTTCATAAGGAAAGTGGCAAGGACATTCAACAGTCAATTTCAGAATGAATCTAATGTAAGCACCCTTGGATGGGAGGGAAGTGTCAATTATGAGTTCAATAACTGGCTAACCCTAGGAGCCAACCTTACTTACCAGGATATTCGAAGTAGAGATAAAGATAAAAGCTATTATGGTTCTCGTATACCTAATACTCCTATTTTATTTGGTAATATGCTAGTGAACGTGGTTGCCAAAAAACCATTTCAATTACCCGGGCAATTAGGTGTTTCTTATACAAGCAATTTTGGGGAGAGATACTATTTAAATTGGTCAGAACTCGCTAATGATAAAATAGATATTCCCAGGCAATATGTTCATAACCTGCAACTAATTTATTCCAATAAGGATGGTAGATATAACACCTCCTTTTCAATCAATAATATTTTTGATGCAAAGGTCTTTGATAACTATAGGCTTCAAAAGCCGGGCCGTTCCTTTGACCTCAAGCTTCGATATTTTCTAGTAAAACAATAATTAATTCATAAATCTATTTTAAAATGAAAAAGCTGAATTTTACTTTTTTATCGGCCTTATGCACAGTGGTAGCTTTGTTTCTAATGTCCTGTGAAAAAAATGAAGTCGACCCAAATATTCCTGAAGGAGCAAAGTTTGCTTTGGCCCTAAGTCCTTATGGAACAGAGTCTCTCGATGTTATCGTGGAAACTGATAATATAATGGAGGGGGTCATTTCAGCTGTAGGAAATGGAATCGAACAAAATGGCTATAATGGTTATATTAGCTATAATAATACCCTTTTTAGTGCCTCATTTACCAGTCGGTCTATAAAGGCTTATGATTTAAAAAGCCCCTTAACTTCTAGAGGGGAGTTTGCCTTCGAAGACGAGCTCGGCGTTACAACTACTACGGATGAAAATACTCTTTTACTCATCAGTGGACGAAGAGACGCTACTTCTGCTAAGAAAATCACTTCGTTTGATATGAACACCTTAGAAAAATTGGATGATTTTAGTTTACCTATCGATCTTGAGGAAGATAATGATCTTTCTGCTTGGCCAACAGGTATGATACAACGTGGGAATTATTTATTCGTTTCTTATTTTCAAAGAACCTCTCAGTTTTACCCTGTTGATACTGATAAGGCCAAAGTAGCTGTATTTAGTTACCCTGAAATGGAATTTGAAAAGCAAATTACCGATGAAAGAACAGGAACTCTTGGTATTTATGGAAACAACAATGGGTTGATTGAGACGAAAAATGGTGATATTTATGCCTATTCTTCCAATTCTTATGCTTCAGGGGTAGCCCCTTCGGGTAATCCATCCGCTATTTTGAGAATTAAAAATGGGGAAACCGATTTTGATCCTGCTTATATAATTGATTTTGAAAACAACTCTGCCACTCAAGGGCAAAAAATCAACTTTATGCATTACGTAGGAAACAATAAAGTTATTGTCCGTAAGATTGTAGACGATTCAGAATTGTATTCTGCTTTTGGCAATTCAGAAAATGCAAAAGCCATTTGTGAGTTTGCTGTTGTTGATCTTGTTACCAAAGAAATCAAGAATGTAAGCGGTGCACCTAAACATTGGGGACAGCTCATGACGCCTGTATTGGTTAAGGAAGGTAAAGCTTTTATGGCAGTTTCTAATGGGGAAGAAACCTTTGTTTATCAAATTGATCCGGAAACGGCTACTGCGGTAAAAGGAGCAAAAGTGGAAGGCCTTGAATTAAAAGGAATCTATAGCTTGTCGGCCAACTAAGTTTCAACTTTATGACACAACAGAAGAACCTATTTAAGAAAATCATAGGACAATTTCATCTCTGGCTCGGATTAACATCCGGGCTTGTGGTGTTAATTTTGGGAATTACAGGCTGTATTTACGCATTTGAGCAAGAGCTCCAGGATATGACACAGCCTTATCGGTTTACCCAACAGGTAGAGGGAAAGGCTTTGCCCCTTTCAGAACTTACCGCAATTGCACAAAAGGAATCTCCAGAAAAGGATTTAAGGAGGATGTATCAGCCAGGAGAAGGACGATCTACCATGGCACTCTTTTATGGTGAGGGAGGATACTACGATGCCGTGTTTTTAGACCCTATTTCAGGGGAGGTGTTAAAAAAGAAAAACATGAGGGCAGACTTTTTTACCATTATCCTTTTTCTTCATACTACGCTATTAATTCCATATGGAGATATCGTTGCCTCCACAGCATGCTTAATTTTTGTTATCCTGATGATTTCTGGAATTATTCTTTGGATGCCAAAGAACAAGGCTGCCAGCAAGCAACGGTTTAGGATTCGCTGGAATTCCAGCTGGAAGCGGGTAAATTATGATCTTCATAGTGTACTGGGTTTTTACATGAGTTGGGTGGCGATTTTTACAGCTATCTCCGGAGTGACCATGGGCTTTGACTGGTTTAAGTCATCGGTTTACTGGGTAGCTTCGGGAGGTGAAATATTGCCCAAAGAATTTGCCTATAAATCAGATTTTGAAGTTGTTACACCTGAGGAAAAAGCTAATCCTATGGATGTCATTTTTGAAGATGTAAAGAAAAGACATCCTGAAAATTCCTTTTTTGCTTATTATTTACCAATTCAAAAGGAGGATCCTATTCAGGTATTGACTTCCTCAAAGCTTGGCTTATATTATAACCGTCAAATGCACTATTTTGATCAATATAGTCTACAGGAAAAAACAAATATTCATCCCGCAAGGAGCGGTGATTACGCAATGGCGTCTTTTGCAGACAAGTTAGTTCGGTTGGATATTGATATTCACACAGGAGCGATTGCTGGATTAACGGGAAAAGTATTAGCCTTTTTTGCCAGTTTAATTGCTACAAGTTTGCCCATAACAGGTTTCTTACTTTGGAGAGGAAGAAAAAAGAAGGGAGTCTCTGGAAAAAGGAAACTTATGGGCAGAATAAATGATGACTCTATGGTTACTTCAACTAATTGATTTTCTGTTATTGGAAACTAACCCTTAATTTGAAAACTTCTTAAAAGAAATGGTGCAGATATAAATAGCTAAAAAATTAATTAGGTTTTTATAGATGCAACATTTCTTTTTAAGGCAAAAAATCTAAATTTTTTTACACTAGTCTAATTGAAAATTCCCTCTATAAATCATTAAAAACCTGCCATTAAATAAGAAATTAATCTTTTGAATTAATATTTCCTTCTTAAACTTCCCATTAATGATTTAAGCCATCTTAATTTCCTTTTCTTTTTTAGCTTGTTTATTTCCAATTAAGATGGGTAAAATGGCTGTCGGATACATGATTAAGCTATAGACGGCAGCGGCCATAGCAAAATCGGGTCGGGCCAGGGAAACTACGGCAATGTTAATCGCCAGGGTGCCATTTTGATTCCCTGATTCTAAGCAAATAGATAAGGCTTGCTTAAAATTTAAACGCATAATTTTTGCTGATAAAAATCCAATAAGCATGGTGGTAATATTTAGACCCAAGGTAATTACTAAAGCATTTTCAAAATACTCCACTATTTGATCCCTTTCTTTAACTAGGATTCCCACTATCACCAGGAATAATACCAAGGCACTAGCTATCCGAACAGGTTTATCCATTTTTAAGGCAAAGTTCGGTGCAAACTTTTTTATCAACATCCCTAGAATTAATGGAATGGCAATGATGATTACCAAAGAAGTCATGATGTTTCCGACAGGAGCATTTATGCGGGTTGATTCACTCATAAATTCGCTGAGTCCAAAGTTTACGATCAATGGAATGGTGATTATGGTAATTAAACTATTGACCGCTGTCAGAGATACAGATAAAGCAGTATCTCCCTTGGCTAAATGTGTTAATAGATTGGAAGTAGCGCCTCCTGGGCAAGCAGCCAAAATCATGATGCCAATAGCCACAGTTGCATTTACATTTAAAAATTGAATGAGCAGGTAGGCAATAAGGGGAAGAAAAACAATCTGGTTGACAAAGCCAGTAAAGAAGGCCAAAGGGAATTTTAATACCCTTTTGAAATCATTTAATGTTAGTGATAGGCCCATTCCGGTCATAATGATGAATAGGGCGCCAATGAGGAAAATGGTTGATAAAGTATCCATTTGTATTTTTTATATTTCCACGATGGCGGATAAAATAATAATAAATTACTTAATATGCTTAAAATATTTAGGAAAAACTTCCTTATGGTATAGAAATTTTAATAAAAATTGAGGTTTGGTCAATGGCTCTTCTTATTTATTTGGCCGCTCTAATTTTAAAGAAAAATTGAGGTTGAGATATTTTTAATGTATTTTCCTTTTGTTTTAGGTTAGAGAAATTGCCCTCCTTTTTTT
>NZ_SMMB01000769.1 GCF_009711365.1 Xanthovirga aplysinae
CAGACCTCCCTTTGGAATATTCAACCGATAATGACACCTTTTTTGACCAACTATCAAATGATTTGAATAGTAAAGGAGACAGCGCAATTGAATTAGCAATCAAAATTGAAAAAGAAAAAGCGAAATAAAAACTATTGCTAACAATGGGGAGATTCCATGCTTTGTCAGAGCGCGAAAGCCGACACTGATAAAGCCCAGCAGCTAGCTGAGTCGTTCCATGGCATCATCAAATCAAAAATATCAATTATGAAAGGAATTTACTTTTTACTTATTATTTGCACATTAGCGATTTCATGTTCAGAAACCAAAAAGGTTGATTCTCCATCACCTGACATAAATCAACTTGCAGACATATATGTCTCGAATAGTTTTAAGTTTTATCCTGAATTGGGGACTTTTTATGGAATTGATAACCCAGATCATGCAGGATTATCCGATAACTCTCTATCTGGATTAGAAGCAAGGCAAGCTGCCGAAGATTCCCTAATTGTTGCAGTGAGAACGATAAACCCAGATGAACTTTCCAAAAGTGACTTGATTACTTATAACATTCTTAAAAATGCTCTTGAATCATCAATCAACAACAGGATTTGCAAGAAACACCTATGGACCATTAACCAAATGGATGCATTTTATACCTGGTTCCGGTACATTGGAAATACTCAACCCGTTGGTGATACTAAAAGCCGAGAAGATGCAATCCAACGATGGAAGCAGATTCCTAGGTATATCAGAGTGGATAGGGAAAATAATAAATTAGGATTGGAGTCAGGTTATGCCTTACCCGAGGTTATTGTCAAACAAGTAATTGATCAGCTCGATCAACTTACTTCAGGTCCTTTAGATACAAACCCTTTCTTCCTTCCAGCCTTGCGGGATACCTCTGAACAGTTTAAGACTGAACTTAAAACTATCGTACTTGATGAAATTTTGCCGGAAATTGCAACCTATAAAGAATTTCTTCAGAATGAATATCTCGACAAAGCAAGAGCTGAGCTTTCAATTTCTTCCATTCCTAATGGCACGGAATGTTATCAAGCGTCTTTAAGTGGTTATACCACTCTTAATGAGGCACCAGAAGTCATTTTCCAATGGGGTGAAGAGGCTATTGCTCTTCGTGAAAGAAAGATTACTAAAATCGGAAATAAAGTATATGGAGAATTAGAAATTCCGGCCATACAAAATGCATTTAAATCGGATAAGTCCAACTATTTCACCACCAAAGAGGAAATATTGGAAGCGGCACAAGCTGCTATTTCAAGGGCAAAAAGTAAAACACCCGAATTTTTTGGGCTAGTTCCAAAAGCTGATGTTGAATTAGAACCCATTCCTGAACTGGAAGAAAGAACAGGAAGCTCACGTTATCTCCCTGCTTCTGATGACGGATCAAGGCCGGCTACTTATATTCAGCAAACATACATGCCAGATACAAAAAACAAAGGGGACATTGAAACTACGGCTTTTCATGAAACCTATCCTGGACATCATTTACAGATCGCCATTAGTAGAGAACTTGTACAATCACATCAAATCACAAAATATGTGGGTAATTCAGGATTCTCCGAGGGCTGGGCTAGATATACCGAAACGCTTGCTGATGAAATGGGCTTATATTCATCTGATAAAAGTCGCCTGGCAATGCTAATGGGGCTTCCTACTGGTATGATTGTAGATCCAGGAATTCATTTTAAAAACTGGACTCGTGAGGAAGCCATTAATTACACACTACAGAAGCAAACATCATATTCCAGGGCAGATGCAGAACGGTACGTTGATAGAATTTCGGTATGGCCTGGACAGATGACAACATACGGTGTTGGGGAAATGTATTTCCTCAAACTAAGACAAAAGGCAGAGGAAAAACTTGGCAAAGAATTTAATTTAAAAGAATTTCACGATAAATGTTTACAGAATGGAACAGTCCCACTTGATTTTGTGAATGAGCAGGTTAAAAATTGGTTAAATACAAAGACTAAATAACACCCCATGTAACAAATTTTAAAATGAATAGGCGAACTGTGCCATTTGACAGGTGTTTGTTAAATTCAATCTTAATCAGTTCTTCCAATTTGGGTCCATACTCATTTTAGATGGTGGTTAATTCCTATAATTAAAATAAAATGAAAAGATTAATACTTACTGCAGTTTTATTATTACAGGTTTTCATTGCATTTTCGCAAAAGAAAGAAAATTTATTACTAAGTAAATTAAGCCCCAACACAGGGCTAATTATCAATGACTCTATAACAGGGTTACTAATTCATCATAGTTCAGGTGATCGCGCTATTGATTATGTTAAGCAAATTTCGTTGTGGGACAGACAACAAAACACAAAAGGATATCATGAAGCTGTTGGTTGGATAGAACAAAAAGCAATAGAATTTGGACTTCAAAATGTAAAAATTGAAAAATACGCTTCTGATGGAAGAACAAGTTATTTTGGAGATACTCCACAACCTTTTTGGATTGCAAAAAAGGGAGAACTTTGGTCTTCAGATCCTTATAAATATAAAATCACATCCTACGCTGATCTACCAATGTCATTAGCAAGGAATAGCTATTCAATAAAAGCTAATGCTCAATTAATCGATATTGGTTCTGGTACAATTGAAGATTACGAAGAAAAAGATTTAAAGGGGAAAATTGTTCTTACCTCTAACCACCCTTGGAGAGTTGTTAAAAAAGCAGTCTGGGAAAAAGGTGCCATAGGTATTATTTCATACTATTCTATTCCTTATTGGGACAAAACTAACCGTTTGGAAGGTGATTATATTGATCAAGTTGGTTGGGGTAGCCTGCCTATGGTTGAAGATAAAAATAAAGAATCATTTGCCTTTATGATTTCTGAACGTAAAGCAAAGGAATTAAAAGAAGAGCTCAAGAGAAACAAAAATTTAAAGCTTTATGTAGATATAGAAACAGAACATAAATCAGAAGATTTTGGTATCGTAAGTGGTGTCATAAAAGGCTCAAAATATCCTGATGAGGAAATAGTAATTACATCCCATTTAGACCATTACAAACCTGGTGCTAATGATAATGCTTCAGGAAGTGCTGTATCGCTTGAAATAGCAAGAACACTAAATAGCCTTATTCAACAAAATAAAATATCACATCCCTTAAGAACCATACGGTTTTTATGGCTTCCAGAATTTACAGGCACAAAAGCATGGTTTTCTAGACATATCAAGGAAAACAAAAAACGGATATTGAATATTAATCTGGACATGCTTGGAGCCAATTTAAAAAAAACGGATTCATATTTTAAGATTAGCTATACTCCAGATTGGAATGCATCTTATGTAAACGCCTTTTCCTCTTCTATTTCTGACTTTTTAAATCAATACAATAATAGCAAATACCCTAGAAGGAAAGATTTCCATATCATATCAGTAAATGGAAGCAGGAACTATATAAATGCATCTGTAGATGCCTATACTAGGGGGTCAGATCACCAAATTTTTAATGATTTTGGTATCCCTGGAATTGCGTATAGCACTTGGCCAGACAACTATTATCACTCTAGTGAAGATACTCCTGATAAAATTGATCCTACTCAATTGCATAGAGTGATTTTCACCGGTTTAACTACAATTGTAATGTCTTCTTATGCAGATAAAAAAAATGCTTTTGATATTATAAACTTGGTAGAAATGTATGGACAAAAAAGACTCAAAAATGATGAATTCGATGCTAGGAAACTCATATTAAACACAATGGTTTCTGATTTACAAAATCAAGCCTATTTTTCTTCAAAGGTAATACATTACGGATATGAAAGGGAAAAGAAAGCTCTTGAATCATGCTTAA
>NZ_SMMB01000824.1 GCF_009711365.1 Xanthovirga aplysinae
ATTGCCCATAGAAGGGTCAGCAAAAGTTAAAGTAGGCCAAAAGGTTAAAATTAAATTAAAAAACTATCCTTACAAGGAGTATGGTTACATTAGAGGTATTGTTAGTGAAATATCCCTGACAGCAACAGATGATCAATATTACCTGAATATTAATATTAATCAAGACCTTAATACAAATACAAATTTTAAAATCGATTATATAACCAATATGAAAGGTGAAGCTGAAATAATTACTGAGGAAAGGACTTTGCTGGAAAGATTGTTTTCAAAGCTTACCTCATTTTAATAAAAAATCAATAATTCAAAAATAAGTTGTTCTATTTCTGTAAATTACCCATAATTATTTTAACCCACTGAACCCATACAAAAAATAAATATCGGAAAATTTTTCAGGAGAAAGGACATTTACCTCCTTAGTTATCCACCATCTTAATCAAAACCTTCTCTTACCTGAAAGCGACAAAACGGCATTAATAGAGCTCATAGTTTTCCTACTCCCTATAGTTGAGGTAGACAAAAACCATAAAATGTAGAAAATAAGTTGAATGGGGAAAGGCTCATTCCTAAAAAAAACTCCAAAACACTCCTATTAAAAAAACAAGAATTAACCGATCCCCTAATTTCACACCCTTTTCTTAAGCCCATGTTTTTAATTCCCGTTTCTTATTTCTCCTAACCCATTGACTATTAAACAACTTATTTTTAAAATACCAAATTAAGTTTTTAAAGTAAATTCCCCCAAAACACCCATTTATCTAAAAAAAACAAATCATCTTGTATGAATGCAAAACAATTAGACTAATAAGCCAAAAAGAGAAAAAAGGATATTTGAAGTCAAACCAATATTTTTCTAGTAAGTAGAAAAAAGATGAAGAAGGGACAAAATTTACTATTAAATTCAGTTCCATTTAATCATCAAAAAAAAGAAAAAGAGCTTCACTTCATAAAAGAAAAGAAAGAAGGCTTCTATCCCATTTTTCATTACAAGCTTTCAGCCAACGCTAAAGAAATTCTTAGCTTGAAAGAAATAAAAAAGGAAATTCCACTCTACATCAATCTCCATGCCCAGGCGAAGGACCTATCACCCTAAAGGTGAAATTTAATGCCTCTCCAAAATTTACCAAACATTATTACAATGGTCAAATCTACCAGTATTACAAAGAAAGGCCTTATAGTACGTTTCAACTCCCCAATGACATTGAAATCTGGTTCAAGGAAAAAGACAAAGAAGACAACCAATGCCAATACTACTACACTCTGCCCTTAAGAGTACAAATCCAATAAGTTACCGACCAACCCGAGTTAGTCATATACTATGCCGAAAAATTTAGAGCCTTGCTAAAAAATATCAACCAGCTACCCCACATCTCTCCTGCTCTCTTCAATAAATTCGTCTACAAAAATCTAATCAGGAAATACGAAAAACCTTTCCTATGAAATTCGGGAAGACCTGACAAACGTCTACCCTGTTGTCAACAAAGGATTGACTGCAGCTCTAAACCTTCCCTCCGACTTTGAAAGAATCACCAACAATTAAACCAGCATATACCGCTACAGTAATAATTTTCACAATACCTACCTCAAAAAGCCTGAATTCCTTTCGATCATTTCTCTTTCAGAGGAGGGCTTCCTAAAAGTTCCAGCCACCAACTTTCAATACACCTCGGCTCCAAGAAATCAACTGCTCTTTGCTCAAGGATGTGGAAAAGTACCTAACAAGGATCTAAAACTCTTAAAACCCTTTAAAAACCAACCTCACAACTATTTTCACTTTATTTTTAGATACCACCAGTCCAATCTAATGGCGAATCAAAGATTATTGGAATACCTTAAGGGAAGTAAAGATTTAGGGTTTGATGGCATTCACCAGTTTGTTAAAATCTCTTCTACGAACACACCCCCAACAACATTAATTTTAAAAACAAAGACAATCCACTACCCGAAATCAAAGCAAGATTAAGAGATTTCATCCCTAACCAATTGGTCAAATACTTTGCCTTTTTTATCACTCCTATTCAAAAAGAAGAGAAGCAAGAATCCCCAAAAGAAGTTATACTACCAATTAAAAGAACTCCTTCTGGAGCATGAAATCACATCTCAGGCAGTAGAAAATAGCACCATCTTCGAGCGTAGTTTTAAATGGTCCATCACAAACATAGCAGTGGCTCATCTTGCCAAGCTCACCGGAATTCCCTGGAAACTAAATGCTCCCTTTAAAAGAGAACTCCTCTTTGGAGTAGGTGCCTTCAAGAATATGGAAAGCAGTATGCAATACATTGGCAATACCATCTGTTTTTTTAACGACGGTTACTTTAAAGAATTCGGCTGTTACAGCCAGAATGAACTCTTCCTTTTAGCTGGAGACATCGAACTTAAGCATCAAAGAATTTAAAAGTCGAAACCGTAATTTCCGCCTGGATCGCCTCATCATCCATTATTACAAAACCATGAGCGATCGTGAGTTAAAACCAATCACCAAAGCACTCCAAAATCTCGATTTGCCGATTCCCATCTACATAGTCTCCATCAATAAAACCGAACCCTAAGACTACCTCATCTTTGACTATTCCTACAAAGAAAAAATGCCTTACAGTGGCACCATCGCTAAAATCACAAAAAACGAATACCTACCCTTCAACAATACTATCTACAAAAATGAATACACCCAAAGCCTTGATGGCTACCACCTGCCTATCAAACTCCGACTGTCCTGCTCAGAACCAGAACTCCTAAACGATACCGATGCCCAAGAGCTTATAGACAAGGTCTACCAATTCAGCCGCATGTACTGGAAATCCCTCAAACAACAAAACTTGCCTGTCACCATCAAATACCCCGAAATGATCGCCAAAATTGCTCCTCACTTCAAAAACTGTTACATCCCCAAATTCGGAAGGGAAAATCTATGGTTTTTGTAAAATAAAAAAGCATTTAATTAAATCAATCACAAATCCCCCTTTTTCCTACCCACTACCCAAAACAGGTAAAGCGTTGTTCGTCAAACATTCCGTTTTGTTTCGCAAAAACATATAGGCAAGGGTTCCCAACGGTCGCCCTTGCCTATAACGTTCACTTACCAGCTGCTTTCCGTTCACTTGTTTTGCTGCACACACTGCACTCCTTCCTCACTTGCAGCTCCTTCATCCCCCTAACCCCAATTGATGAGTTCGCTTCGCCCACAACCTCAATTATTGGGGGTCTGCCGCTTCATGAATAAATGCTCGCCTGCTGGTCACTGCGGGCTATTGGGGCCGTCATGTTTTTGCCAACCGTCAAGTTTATGGCCCATAGGGCCACCCTTTGGAATGTCTCTACAGCCCTAAAAACCGCACACAAGAGTAGCTCTTTCACTTCTCTTAACCCCCAACCCCAATTTTCACCGCTTCGGTTTCGTTCACTTCAATTCCTACCCTTGTTTTTTCCGACCCAAAAGCAAAAAACACGCCAGCCCTGTGTAGAAACTACATTAGCGTAGGTCGCCTCCACCCTATTGGGATGTAGGCGACCTACGACACCCTTGCTCCACTCGAAGGCTGCTCGCGAAATGGCTTCGCCGAAAATTACCTGCTTTGGTACCAACCCACAAAAAGGCTCTCCATCAAAGTTCCCTGCTAAACACGAAGAAATAATAACAACAACATAACGCCAATTTACAGGAATGCGGAGCTGAACCCTTGCCGCAATCAGCCCTTCCTGTGAGAAAGCACTATGTTTAAGTTATTATTTAGAGTCAGTATCGGCAGCAGGTGGCTATTGGCGGGCGTTCGCACTTCTGGTAGTCCCTTCTTTCTGTGCGTTATTCATTTAGGTGTTGTCGATTAAACCATCAGGCACTTCTGGTTAGAGTTTAGTTATTCAAAGCTCCCTTTTTAGGTTTTTTTTTCAGATTGACCATCGGAAATAGCACATTTAATTCAGTAAAAAAACATTCAGAGCAAAGCAAATCTAATCAGACTTCCCACTACCTTCCCACTACTCTCCCACTACTCTCCCACTACTCTCCCACACCATTAAAAAGCAAGACTGGCTTCGTTCCTCAGCGAGTCTTGCTTTTTATCCCCGTCTGATTGAAAAAAGCATTCTCTTTTCTTTTTTCCCTTCTTCTTTTTTCTTTTGGAAATATTAAAAGAGTCAGATTAATACCTTGATCATCACAAAATACAATGAAAAACTGACAGTGCATAAAAAAGTAGATCAAAGTAAACACCTCCAACACAACTAATTATCACAATTTTTGACGTACATTTCTAAGGTAACGGCAAGGGCATATTAAATCCATGCAAAAGCCAAAGTAAAAAAGTTTTCACTCTAAAAGCATAGATGTAAAAGCAGCAGTCTGCTAA
>NZ_SMMB01001047.1 GCF_009711365.1 Xanthovirga aplysinae
ATAATAACCTACAATTAATTGTGGGCTTTTCGCTTTGGGGTATTTGCATCTTTTTGCTTTCAAAATCCGGAGTCCTCACAAGTTTTGAAATGCCTCCCAGAGTTCCTCTTTTATTAGTATTACCCGCTTTTGGAGTTTTTGCTTTTTTCTTAATCAATTTGAATAAAAGGAATTTGATTTCACATTTACCCATAAGTTGGACCTTATATTTTCAGTCCTTTAGAGTTATGGTTGAAATTGTAATCTTGTGTTCTTTCTTTGCGGGTATTTTACCTAAAGCAGCCACTTTTGAAGGATATAATTTTGATATCATAATGGGAATTACAGCTCCCATTATGGGAGTTTTTGCTCAGAAAAATGGTTCCCAATCTTATAAATGGATTTTGGCTTGGAATATCCTTGGTTTAGTTACCCTTGCCATTGTAGTTTTTATTGTTATTTCAGCCTCCTATTTCCCTGAGGTTTGGGGTTCAAAAGAACCATTGGTTAGTACACAATTTACCCATTTCCCTATAACCTTACTTCCTGGTTTTATCATGCCTTCTGCTGTTTTTATGCATGTTCTTTCCATTATGATTTTAAGGAAAAAAATAAAATAGATAAAAAGAGGAATAATAAATAAGAATAAAAGAAATGATTCAGCTGAAACGAACTAATTCTAAAGATAGTGATTTTGTAAGGCTTGTTAAGTCTTTGGATGAGGACCTGCAGGTAAGGGATGGGGATGAACATTCCTTTTTTGCTCAGTTTAATAAAATTGATCTAATTCAAAATGTGGTAGTAGCTTATAATAATGGAAAGGCCCTTGGATGTGGAGCGATTAAACCTTATAATAATGAGATTATGGAGGTGAAGCGTATGTTTGTTTCATCGGAGGCAAGGGGAAAGGGGATAGCGACATTAATTTTAAAAGAATTAGAGAAATGGGCCCAAGAATTAAATTATAATGGCTGCATTTTAGAGACTGGAGAAAAACAGCCAGAAGCTATAGGGTTATACGTTAAAAGTGGTTATGAACGCATTCCAAATTATGGACCATATGTTGAAGTGAACAGTAGTTTTTGTTTTAGAAAGAAACTCTCGTAGTGGAGGCCTATGAGAAGGTGGTTTTTTTAGAGGAAAAATTTAACATATTTTTTGTAGCTTAGGAAGCTTTTATACTGATGCGTAGGGAAGAAGAAATTGAAATAATCATCATTTATTGTAAAAATTGGCTATGGAATATAAAAGATTAGGAAATACTGGTTTAAAGGTTTCTTCCCTATGCTTTGGAACCATGACTTTTGGACAGGAGGCAGATGAAGCCCTTTCGAAAAAGATATATGCCGTATGTCGTGATTATGGTGTGAATTTTTTTGATTGTGCGAATGTGTATGCTGGAGGAGAATCTGAGCGAATTCTTGGAAACTTAATTAAAGAACATCGTGATGAGGTAATCCTTGCAACCAAAGCCTACTATCCTATTTCAAGGGATATAAATGGAAAAGGAGGTAGCCGATTTCATTTAACCCAGGCTTTGAGAGACAGTTTAAAGCGTTTAGATACAGATTATATCGATGTTTATTATGTTCATCATTTTGATGAGGAAACTCCATTGGAGGAGACACTAGGTACCTTAAACGATTTTGTGAGACAGGGAAAAGTACTTTATATCGGTCTCAGTAATTTTGCAGCTTGGCAGGTAATGAAAGCTATTTCCATAACCAAGCAATTTAATTTTGCCCCTATAGCTTGCATACAACCTATGTATAATTTACTGAAACGTCAGTGCGAATCAGAGATTTTACCAATGGCACAAAGTGAAAATTTGGGTGTATTTTCCTATAGTCCTTTGGCTGGAGGAATGTTAACAGGAAAGTATTTGCATAATAGGAAGGAGGAAGGACGATTTGATACCAATGTAATGTACCAAAAGCGTTACGAAGAACATAGAAATATTCAAACCACCGAAGCTTTTATTGAATTTTCCCATGAAAATAATTTTGATCCCGTTAGTTTAGCCATTTCCTGGGTAGGAGGACATCCGGGGATTTCTGCACCCATTATTGGTGCGCGTTCTGTGGAACAGCTAATGCCAGCCTTAAAATCGGTTGAAATTCCAATGACAGATGATCTTTGGCAGAATATTTCGGATCTTTCCAGTCATCCAGCTATTGCCACGGATCGGTCGGAGGAATAACCACCATATGAAACCCAAAATTTTGTATTTTTTCCTTTCTTGGTCTTCAGGTAAGCAAAAAGGCTTTGATAAATATTGAAGGGAACATAAATTATATATTGGATAAAGTAGTTTTTGGGATAATTTAGTTTGTAAATACTTCTTTTGGTTTAAAACATAAAAGCAATTTCATAATGAAAAGAGTGATCCTATTTTTTCTGTCAGTAATATCTGGAATTAATGGCTTAAGTGCCCAGGAAAAAGTATTATGGAAATTCAAAACCGAAGGTAGGATTTACTCCTCTCCAATTTCTGACGACCAAAATATTTATGTGGGGAGTGGCGATTTTAATTTTTATGCCATAGAAAAAAGTAGTGGAAAGGAAGTATGGCGATTTGAAACAAAGGGAGCGGTTCATTCTTCTCCTTCGTTGTATATTGAAAATGTGTTTTTTGGAAGTGCTGACGGGAGTTTGTATGCTGTAAATAGACAGGACGGTAGTTTGAAATGGAAATTTAAAAGTAAAGGTGAGAAAAGTTATGACCTTTGGGATTATTACCTTTCTTCTCCCATAATTAGTGAAGGAATAATTTATTGGGGTAGTGGGGATGGAAATATATATGCTATAAATGTTGATAGTGGCAAATTGATGTGGAAGTTTACTACGGGAGACATTGTCCACGCTAGTCCTGTAGTGGATGATGAGAAGCTATATTTTGGAGGTTTTGATGGGTATTTCTATGCCCTAAATAAGAAGAATGGGAACTTGATATGGAAGTTCAATACTATTGGAGCTACTTATTTTCCTAAAGGAGAGGTGCAAAAGGGGACACTTTTACATGGAAATACGCTTTTTTTTGGAAGCCGCGATTATAACATTTATGCTTTGGATGCTGTTAATGGTGCCGGTAAATGGAATATGAGAGATGAGGGGGGATGGATCATATCAGAACCCATTGATTATAAGGGGAATGTATATTTTGGAACTTCAGATGCCCATGTTTTTTATTGTATGGATGCTAAAAGTGGTCAGCTAAAATGGAAAGCGCCTTTGAACATGCGGGTTTATGGGGCTGCGGTGGCCAAAAATGATATCATATATTTTGGTTGTTTTAATGGGAAAATCTATGGATTGGATTATTTGAATGGAGAAATTAAATGGGAATTTCAGACAGATGCTAGCAAGGAGAATTATGCTTCTGTCTATGGAAAAGATGGTCATTTCAAAGAAGACTTTGTTTTGTACTCAGAAGATTTGACTGTGGGAGAAAACGCCATACATTCCTTAGGTTCTATTCTTTCTACTCCACTGGTAGAAGACCAAATGATTTATTTCGGGAGTTCGGATGGAAAGTTGTATGCAGTTGAGTTGCCAGAAAATGAAATATAAGGTTTCAATAATGAAAAAAGGAAAGACTCGAGTTTCGTCCAATTGCACAAAAACCCAAGACTTTTGAAAGACAATGATTGCAAATTTATAAATATGGTATTTCTCAAATTACTTTTTTCATGGAGTAACTTTAATGGCAAATAATGGTCCTAAAAGAGTAAATCTATTTTTTTGATTTAGCCTATTTTATTTTCTGTTTGTATTTCTATTTACCATTACCTAAATGGTCTAAATTTTCAATATTATTTTTTACAACCTAGGATACCCCGTAATTTTTCCAATAGAATGATACAAAGGTTTCAGTTGATGATACATCTTCTGGTATACATCTTTATATAAATCTTCGTAAATGGAAACGACTTCTTTTTGAGGTTCAAAAACCCGGGAAGTATGGCACATTTCATTCACCGCCATTTTATAATTATCCATAAACCCTAAACCAACTGCCCCTAACATGGCGGCTCCTAAGGAAGAAGTTTCAAAAGTATGTGGGCGATAAGCAGGAAGGTTGAAGACATTACTGGTTAACTGCATGGCTTCATCGCTTTGTGAGCCTCCTCCCGAAATCTTTAAGGCTTTTACTTTCACCTTTGTAGCTTTTTGTGTTTGCTCCAAACCCTCTTTAAGGGAATAAGCCAATCCTTCCAGGATTGCCCGGTAAATATGAGCACGGGTATGTACATCTCCAAATCCTATAATGGCACCTTTTGCTTCAGGACCTGGAGTTTTTATTCCTGGGGACCAGTAAGGCTGAAGGGTTAAGCCCATTGAGCCAGGAGGTATTTCACGTATTAACTCATCAAACAATATTTCTGGAGCAATACCCAGTTTTTTTGCTTTTTTTACTTCTCTAGATCCAAACTGCTGTTTGAACCAACTTACCATCCAAAAGCCACGGAACACCATTACCTCTGTATTGTAATGACCTGGGATGGCACTAGGGTAGGATGGCATAAATGGTATTACTTCCACATATTTTGGAAAACAGGTTTCTACGGTTGCAGTGGTACCAAAACTTAGACATGCCCAATCAGGCTCAATGCAACCTGAACCTAGCACTTCACAGGCTTTATCAGCAGCCCCTGCTATTACTTTTAGACCTTTAGGAAGGCCGGTAGCTTCTGCTGCCTCAGCTGTAAGTTGTCCAACCACCGTTCCTGGATCAACCAGTGGACTCAGTTTTTCTTTCTCCACCGGCATGAATTTATGTTTAAGATCTCCTTTTTCAGCCCAATTCATTTTCTTGTAATCAAAAGGCATGTATCCCACCATATTTCCCTTTGATTCAACAATTTCACCTACCAGTTTATAGTAAAAGTAACCTGATAAGTAAACGTAATGGGCAGTTTTTTTCCATACATCCTGTTGGTTTTGCATTAGCCATCGGCTTTCTGACTCTGTCATCACATGCTTTACCAGGTCAAATTGTCCGGCGATTTTAAGGGGCCATTTTAACCACCATTCTAAATCCCCATTCAGCTTTGCTTTTCTTTGGTCTAGCCAGACGATAGCAGGTCGTAAAGGTCTTCCGTTTTTATCCAGGTTAATTACCGTTGCCCGCTGGGTGGTTACACAGATTCCTTGTATGGCTGAAAGGTGTTGAGCGTTATTTTTGACCAATCCTTGTGTCGCCTCACAAAGTTTCTCCCAATAATATTCAGGTTCTTGTTCGGCCCATCCTGGTTGGGTTGAAAAGTAGGGTTCAATTGGGATTTTGCAAATATCAATCAGTTGGCCTTTTAGATCATACAAAGCTGCCCTTACGGACTGGGTCCCCGCATCTAAAGAAATAAGTAAAGGCTCCATAGTTTAACTCCTTTCATCTAAATCTAATCCAAGAGTATTTCCCGGGTTCATAATGTTATTGGGGTCAAGGTGCTTTTTGATCGCACGCATCAAATCCATTCCTTCAGTACCAACCTTTTTCTCCATCCATGGAGCAAGAGCTCTTCCAACCCCATGATGATGACTTAATGATCCGCCATGTTCCAAAATGGAATCCACTAATCCTTTATGGAAGCCTTTGTAATCCTCCATTGGCTCTTCTTTTTTTATTGGACTTACAAATATGAAATATAAGTTAGCCCCATTTTCATAAACATGAGAAATATGAACCATACAAAGGGTGTTTGGTCTGGATTTAATATATTTTCTTGCCCCCGACCAAAGTTTCGGAAGGTTTTCCCAGCTGGTGGCCGTCTCTATCGTATCTGTCATTAATCCCAGATCCATCATAGGTTCACGTAAATAAGCCGAATGAAAACGTTGCTCCAGCCATGAACGGGTAGGTTTTGCTCCCAATGAAAATGCTCCGTTCTGTTTAGCAATCTTTTTCACTTTGTTGATAACGAGCCGGGTATAATCTGCATCTCCCTCAGAGGCACAAAACATCAGACATCGTTTTTCGGGTTGGTACCCTCTCCATTTTAAAAATTTATCGGCATTTGTTCCATTAAAACCCTTAGTACGGAAGGCGATCTCTGTTTCTTCCGGGTCAGAAATTCGGAATAAATGAGGTAGGCCACTTTCATTTTGCGAAATTTGTCGCATGGCTTCTACTGCACTTTGGAAATCCTTGAACAGGAAGCTGGCCATTCGCCGGTTTTCAGGTCGATATTTTCTGACTTTCATCCTTACTTCGGTAATCACCCCTAAAGTACCTTCCGACCCAATGAAAACAGGAGATAAATCCCATCCTTGTGCTTTTGCTGGATAGGGCTCCTCATCAATAACTCCGGTAGGGGTTACTACCTTTAGCCCTAAAACCATATCTTCTATTTTTCCATAACCTGAGGAACACTGCCCTGCACCTTTAGCAGCCACCCAACCACCGACAGTTGAATATTCAAACGATTGAGGAAAATGACCACAAGTGTAACCTCTTTTATTTAACCATTCCTCAAAGGCTGGCCCGTAAATACCGGGTTGTACGCGCACGATTTGACTGGTTTCGTCCAGCTCAATTACTTTATTCAAATGTTTTGTAAGGTCTAAACTTACACCCCCTAGAGGATTTCCAATTCCTTTAGTAACTGAACTTTTTGCTCCTGCAGGAGTGATGGCAATTTTATGGGCATGGCAAAACTCCACAATTTTGATAACCTCTGCTTCGGTTTGGGGAGAAAGTACCACATCCGGGACGCTTTCCATCTTCCCTTCTCTCAGACTCAAAATCTCGGTATAAAATTTACCTGAAGCTTGAGCAGCTCTTCCATAATCGGAGGTGTCAATATTATCCTTTCCTACGATTTCTTCAAGTTGAGAAGCCATCTCCACATTGAGTTTGCTTTTCGGAGCAGTTGATATGGGATTATTTCCTGGAAGAAAAGGTTTCGAAATGTCTTCATCTGACAATCCAAATATGGATCTTAACTCTTTCTGATAGGTAGCATTTAATTTTTCTTCAATTTTGGGATCTCCCCATTTAAAAATCGATCTAAAAGTCTTATTCGTACTCATTATA
>NZ_SMMB01000958.1 GCF_009711365.1 Xanthovirga aplysinae
TCATAGAAAAGTGCTTTTTGCATATCAGAGGCAAAGGCTAAAGCATCTTTTTCATTTATTTCTTTGAACACTGTTAGGGCAATGCATGCTGGTTCAGAATCGTAGCGGTAACTGCCTTCTTGCAGGAGTTCTTTGAAATTACTTCCAAATTCCACTCCTGTTAACTCTTTGATTCGTGGCATTCCTGGATTAATAATGGGAGCCATTTCATAGATAGGGCCAACGTTACTTCCAACACGCATTCCTCCGGAAAGTACAGAGAAATCAGCTGCTTCCTGATAATAATCGTGGATCTTTTTTACCACCGGGCTAAAACTATAACACCAACCGCACAAGGGGTCAAAAACGTAAATAAATTTGGGTTTCATTCATTAAAAAATTTTCAAAATAAAAAAACTATAAAGGTCCCTTTTACCCTTCAAAAAGGAATTTTAATAAAACTCTTTTTTTATTTTTAATTCAAAGAGGAATTGACTATTTCCTTTTTTTCATTAATTCAAATTGTTGTTTAAGGTCGAATATCTCATTTTCCAGCTTGTTAAACGAACTTTGAAGATCAAAGTTTGGATTACTTCCATCAAAGCTGATTACGCATTTGTATTTGAAAACTTGAACGACATCTTCAGCATATACTTCATAATCGCTGTAGGCTGGATTATCCGATTTTAATCGAAGTCGTCCTCTTTCACTGATTCGGTTAAGTACTCTTTTGCAAACCAAGTCATCTTTTAGAACCACTATATGAATGTAACCATCGATAATGTCAGTAGCCCAATTATCCAACAACTCACCAATTACTAAATCTCCATTTGCAATTCGGGGCATCATTGAGTCTCCCGATATCTCGAAAGCTCTAAATGTACCATTTCTAAAGCGTTGGGAGGGTAGGGTGAAAGCCGGAAGCTCTCGATAGAATTCCGGATCTATCAATCTATCGGCATAACCTGCAGCGGCTTTTGTATCAACTAATACAATGTTCTCTTCCCCATATTGATCCACTGTTATGGTAAGAAGACCATCATGAGAATTTTCTGATTTATTGTTAGTTAAATCATCTCCACCTTCTTTACCTTCTAGAATTACAGAATATGAGGTGTTGCATATTTTGACGAATTTTGTCAAAAAATCTATCGGAGGGTTTTGGTTATTGCTTTCAATAGCGGCAATGGAAGAACGTTTGTAGCCGGTTTTGTGGGCAATGTCGTATTGGGTAAAGCCGTTTTCTTTTCTTATCAGAGCAATTCGCCCTCCTATTGTTGAAATATCTGCCAATTTTTAAAATATTTTGTTGTGATACTTGTCAATGTTAGAATAAATACCAATATTTAGGTGTTAATTATTCTAACAACGACAATCTAACATAAAATCTGATGAAAATGAAAAATCAAATTCAAAATTGTCAGCAAAACATTAGAATTTCCTCATTAAACCCCACATTTAACTTGGAGGCAGTGGTAAAGCGTTACCTGGATTCAAAAGTTGAATCTTTGAATAAGAAAAAGAATGTGTACAATACTTATAAGTCTTGAAATGCCCTAATCAAGCCTTTAGGGTTTCAATTATAGGTGATGTAATTAAGAAAATTAATAATTAGGATTTAGGAGTCTGATATTTGAAAGGCCCAATGAAGTAAACTGTAATTAATGGAGTTTTTTGAGTCTTTTAACTTGGGGGTTGTGGAATTATTCCTAATTATTTGTGATACCTATCTTGAACCTTGATCTGTAAAAAATTTAATATCTCAAGGCGGTTATTTTAAGAGCTGCCGTGGTCCAACTACTGTAATTGGTGTAATTGACCATTTTAGTTCATTTTTAGAGCATTAAGACTCTTTGTCCTAACTTGAAAAAACATTTGAAGTTTTGTCTTAGATGGTCTTTATCCAGCAACATGGTTGGTCTACCCAGCTGAAATTGTTTTTAAAAGGATAGCTTTTATAGTGTAAGAATAACATGTGTTTTTTGGAAACAGAGGGTTTAGAAGTTTTTCTGAACCTTTTTTATAGGTTAAGGTGAATTAAAAAGAGAGAATAAATATGAGTAAAAACCTGAAATATATAAAAGAAAACTATGTCGAATGGAATAAGCTATGTGAATTAGCAAATATTACTTCTGAGGAATTAGGGGTATTAATCAAAAGAGAATTAGTACCAGCACCTTCTTATAGGATAAGATGCCAATATGAAATTTCTTCTTCTCTTGGGGATAAAGAAATTATTGATGAGACGAAAAAATATTTCCCTCATAGCACCATAGAGCTTGTGAAAACCAATAGGCTTCTCTATGATCAATCGAAATTTAAAAAGGAATTTAAAAGAAGCTTTTTTGATTCTTTAAAAAATAATTCCGATAGAGCTTATGCTTATGGCAATATATTTGATAATAATGGAGAAGTAGATGGAGCTAAATTAGCTCAATATTTTGAAAAGGAATGGGAGGCCTATTGTTCTGGAATTTATGGAATTTGTACGTTAAATGCATCTCCATCTGAAATAGTAAAAAAAGAAATAGCTGTGAAAAAGTTAATTAAGTTTAATTTTCAATCCGGAGATAAGAAGCTTAGTGATGAGGAAAGAGAAAAATTGAAAGATTTAAATGAAGAATATAATAAGGTTTCCAATCTTTTTGCTCCTTATCAAAGAGAGGCCAGTAGTAGAGGAAAATATTTGGATGAAATTTTAAAATCTAATTCCATGGAGGAATTCATGAAAAAGTATATTTGATTAATTTCAAAATTACTTTTGTAGCCAAGTTGGTTAGTACTTGTGAGTAAAAGTGGGAGATCAATTGGTAATAACTTTTCCGATATTATTTCGATCAAATCACCTTCCAGTAAATTTGATTTCCTTGGATAGGATATTAAAGCATTTTTAAAATTTAATGTCTTCAATTATAACCAACTTTTAATCTTTGGTTAATCCTTACTTAATGGCTTTGAACTATCTTTGGATTTGTGGGTTATAGATAAAGTGTTATAGATTTTCAATCTTGCTAAAATTCCATGGAAAAGGGGGCCTTGGATTAAAGGAATGGCAAGTAAAACAATATTATTTGGGGTTTAGGGAAAAAGCCCGATTGAAACTGTTCGGCTTATGCCTGGACAGTGCATATTGAAATGTTTTTTGTTTTGTTTTGGACGAAGGGAAAAATTTATGTTGCCTAAAATTAATCAGTTTTTGAATGCGGAGGAGTGGAAAGAATTTAAGCGTTTTCTCAATCATCCGGAATGTATTATTGGTTGTCAAAATAGCGATGATGCTTTACGAAAAAAAGTGATCCAGAGCTTGCACCGAAAGGGTTTTATTCAAAAAGTGGAAAGTAAACAAGGGATTGTATTTTATCAGTTGAAGATGGTGGGAGAAATAGTTGAAAGTGATGAGTTACCAATGAAGAGTGTGTCGTAGAAACACCAAATCTTGCGTTTCTACGATTAATAAATATTTCATAAATTATTATTTCCTACTATTTGTAGGCTATCCTTTCTTTGTTCTAATTCCATTTTTTTAACCTCCCACTCCAATTGTTGTATTTGCTTTTGCTGGGTTGTAGAAACGCTTTTTAGTTGTTCTGCAATTGAAGCGGCCTCTTGACGACCTAAACTTTGATTATTGGCCTCAAATTTAACTAGAGCACCTGTTTTCGTGTCCAGTCGGTAATTCAACTTGTTCTTAAAAAGGCCGATTCTATTTGGAAGGAAGGCGGTAGTGCCAAATTGGGGTATTACTTCAGTAGAGCTGAAATAAATTGAGTTATTCCCTTCAATTTTGAAATTTACAGTGGCAGGAATTCGGTAGAACATTCCTTTTTCATTGGGTTCCTTGTTGTAATTTGTCTTTTTGGAGAAATGGACATAACTGTCTAAGGTCACTTGAATAAGATCTTCATTGTTTCCATTTTGACTAATGCCGGTTTCTGGGGTGAAATAAAATAGTGTTTCACTACCTGCTTTCGGGTTATACCGAAAGATTTTCTTTTGGTAAGTGACGGTTTTATTCCCTGCAATTAGACGTATCAGCTTTTGTTCCTCTTTATTCATTTCTACTATCAATCTCTCCGTTTTTTCAGCTGAAACATCATTTTTTTCCCCTTCCAAAATTAAATCTTTTTTGGCAAGTCGTATGCGATTTATTTCTCGTATTATGTTATCCATAATGGTTGCTTTTGTGGGTTTCTTTGGTGAGTACACATATTTATCCGTAGAGGCCATTAAAGGTACTCCAAATCCTCCTATTAATTGAGCTGTAGTTGTAACTGCTGTTGCGGCTATCTCAGTACTGACTTCTTCTGTGCGTATATCGCCGTTTTTCATGTATCCATTCGGGGTAAGCTCGAAAAAATAACTTTTAGAGAGAAATAGGGCATTTTTTCCTCGAGGTTCAATGTGGTACATTTGGTTTTGATCAGGTAAAACTTGGGGAATAAGTTCAATTTGGTCGATCTTGTAAATCGTTTTGTGACGGTCGGAAATTAGCTCAATTACCCCATCTAAGTTAAAAAAGAGCTCATCTTCCTTTTCTTTCACGAAAAAGGGACCAGGATTAAGCTCTGTTTTCTTTTCTGTGACCAAAATGTCATATTCAATTTTAGGTAAAATGTAAACCAGACCATTTTTTCCTTTGGGTATTTTGCCCGATGAAACTTTTGATACTTGCATACTGGTACATGCCACAAAAAGGAAGGGAATCAAAACAAAAAAAGAAAGTATTAATTTTTTCATGATGTGATAGTTTAAAAAATGAATTGGTTGTCAATTGGATTGGGCTAATTTGCTAAAATTATGGCTTTTTTTGACTTAAACCTTTCCTCATGGAGGGGTATTAGTCGGTTAATTCTAGTTTTTTTGAAGAAATTTTGTAGGTGTTTGAATCTCATGTTTTTATAGGTACTTGTTTCTTTCTATTTAGTTGGAGTTCCTTGAAAAGGCTTTGTATAGAAAACATTTTCACTCTTGAGTCGTAAAGAAAAGGAATTTGGATGTGGGTACTTGTTTTATAACTAATAATAAGTGATTTTTGGTTTTTAACTTTCTTCCTTAGAGGAGGAAAGTGTTTTTTTTATGACAAGCATTATTTTTAATGAATCTTTATTTCAGGCTATTTTTTATATTAATTAAAGGTTGGTTTGTAAATCGATTACCCCAACTGCACGTTTGGAGAACGTCATTTATTGTACTTCCATGGGACTGTGATTTGAATTTTCATTTGACTAATTCAAGGTATTTGAGTTTTGCAGATTTAGCCCGCACTGAGGTGATTATCCGGCTAGGCCTTTTAAGGAAAACTCTCCGTAGGAAATGGGCAATGGTGGTAAGTGCGCAAAATATTACTTATATACGGCCCGTTCCACCTCTTGCTCAATTGGAAATGGAAACGGAGATATTGTGTTGGGATGAAAAGTACTTTTATTTTGAACATAGATACAAAGTAAAGGAAAAACTGTATGCCGTTTCACTGGTAAGAGGAGCGTTCATTAAAGGAAAGGAAGTTATTCCTTTTCATAAGGTGGCGGAATTGATTGGAATTCAGCAACTTTCTCCCCGAAGACCAGAAAAGGTTAAGCAATTGATGGAATTGTTGGCTAAGAAAAAAGTCACTGTCCCTACTAATGAATTTTCATCAAATGGGAAAACGAAGGTATTTTAGTTAAGTGTAGATGATTTGAGATTAAAATTTCTCATTCTAATTAAAATTTTCTTGGATTAGTTCTATAACGAAATCAGCTGGAGAGAGTTCTCTATGAAAAAGGAATAAAGATCTATCCTAATACCAAATACATGATCAAAAAAGGAAAAAAGAAAATAAGATTCCTTTT
>NZ_SMMB01000035.1 GCF_009711365.1 Xanthovirga aplysinae
CACGATGTCATTGGCATCGTAAACGTGTAATCGGGCAAGTGGATCCGCTATTCCCATTCCTGCCAGCCCATTGAAAGTTAGGGTTTTATTTGCAAAATCTCCATAAATCAAAGGTGTGCTGGTAGCATCATTGGCTATATAAAGTTTATTGCTCCCCGTTTCAAACCAACCTGCTGCATAACCAATAAATACATTAGAACTTCCTGTGGAAGTGTAGCCACTATGAGACCCTAAA
>NZ_SMMB01000501.1 GCF_009711365.1 Xanthovirga aplysinae
AAAAAAATAAATATGTAATTGTTACGCTTGATAGAGGAAGGGCTAATCCCATTAATCATTTAATGATAACTGAGCTGTCAGAGGTCTTTCATCAAATTGAAGAGGAGGAGCAGATTAAAGGCTCCATTTTATGCGGTAAGGAGAGCTTTTTCTCCGGAGGGCTTGACATTCCAGAGCTCTATCATTATAACAAAGATGAAATCCATGAACTTTGGACTAAATTTATGGGGCTTATTCATCAGCTGATAGCTTTTCCGAAGCCGTTAATTTCTGCAATCACAGGTCACAGTCCAGCGGGAGGATGTCTTCTTTCCCTATGTTCAGATTACAGAGTTATGGCCGATGGAAAATATGTTATAGGTTTAAATGAGGTTCTTCTGGGAATAATTCCACCTCCTCTGGTTTTTGATTTATACGCATTTTGGCTTGGAGACCGAGTCGCTTATCATAGTTTATTGGAAGGAAAACTATTTTCACCTACGGAGGCCTTAAAGTATGGCTTAGTAGATGAAGTGGTAAACGACGACTTAGTTTTGAATCATGCAGAAATCCAGCTAAATAAATATTTGCAATTCTCATCTTCTGCATGGACAAAAAGTAAATTGAATTTCCGAGAATCATTAATTAACTTTCTTGAAAAAGACATAGAGGAATCTTTAAAGGATACATTACAACAATGGTGGTCACCTGAAACTAGATTAGCATTGAAACAATTAATGCTTAGCCTTAAAAAATAGGTTTGGGCACAATAATTAAGAGAATCAGCTAATCAAGTAAAGTAAATCCCTCCTAAATTTTATGCTAGAATCTATAATCCTTTCTTAAGCTCTATTATAGGTTTTCAGAACAGTTTCCTGAAGTATATCAGCCTTGGAAGAAGTTATAAAATTTACTATTTCTCCCAGGGCCTCAGGTTTAACCCAGGAATCAAAATCGGCCTCTGGCATAGCTGTCCTATTGGGAGCAGTATCTAAAATACTCGGTACTAAAATCGTTGAGCGAATTCCTTTTGCTTTACCTTCAGCATTTAGTAATTCGGCCAATTGAAACAAAAGAGATTTGGATAAAGAATAGGCTAATGTGTCTTTACCAGCTTGAGGTTCCAGTGCTGACCGAGCTCCAATAAAAATCAACTGTCCAGCTTTTCCAAATCGGTCCATGTGCATAAAAATTTCTCGTGCAAGATAATAAGCAGATTCAAAATTCAAGGAGAACATTTCCTTCAACTGTTTTTCTCCTGTATTGGAAATATTTCCCATGGCAAACCCTCCAACCAACAGAGCTGCAACATCTACTTGATGTCCCTCTTTTTCAATATTTTCCAGACATTTTTTAGCCTCCATGGGTTGTGTAACATCTAATTCAAGATGATTGAAATTTTGGTTTTGATCAAACTCACTAAGCGACTGTCCAGCTCTAGTAATTCCAAATACATGATGACCAGAATTTAATAAGCAGTTTACCACTGCCCTACCCGTATTTCCTGCAGCTCCACTCACTAATATTTTTCTACTCATGATCTATAAAAATTTAATTATTAAATAAATTAGAAATTTGAATGAACTAATAACCAACCTTTTAATGGGTGTAGATCATTCTATTAGATACTCATTTTTTATTTTCTCCTTAAACCTCAAACCCCTGAAAATCAATTCGATTAAGTAAAATTAGCATAAAAAACTTCTATCCAAATTCAATTTAATTAGAATTTTTAAACGGGTAAAATGTTTTGGTAAAGATCTTAAAATCAAATGAAAAGAGTCCTTTATTATCATTTATATTCTCATTTCCCTTATTCTGCTTTCATGTTTTAGCTTATCTAATTAATTATGTCAATCTCCTTTACTCTAAACAGGGATAATTCCATCTATTTATGAATTTTCAGTCTTCAAAACTGTCCATAATTGTACGATTTTTCATCTAAAAATGTACATTTATGAACACTCAATTTAATTTT
>NZ_SMMB01001136.1 GCF_009711365.1 Xanthovirga aplysinae
AAAAAAGGTTTAAATGCGGTAAATGTCAAAGTGGTTTAATAATTACTATTTTCTTTTTATTGCAAATGGAAAGCCTGTCATAGTTGATGGGCTTTTTTTATTAAATACCTATGGATGATTCCTTTTGGTGAAAGAAAAAAACCGGCCCTTTGAAAAGCCGGTTTCCTATTCAACTTTTAGTTTATATTAAACCTATTGCCGAACATAGAGGGTAAAATCGTTTCCTTTCAGGCTGATTTTCATCCTTTGTTGATCATCTCTTTGGTTACTGATTAGCCTATTATTTCTCCCACTCATTTCCACCTCCATGAAGTTATCTTTACCTGACTGCCTAATTAGGGCTTTATTGTTCCAGCTGTTACCATCTTTATTGATCAGGGCAGTTTGGCCTTTTCCCTGTTGGTCAATCTCATAAAAATTGTAGTCCCCAGATTGGATGATTTCTGCTATATTTCCTAATCCAGATTGCCTGATGGTGGCTTGGTTGCCATGTCCCTGTAAATCAATCTTGCCCATTGTGAACCAGTTTCCTATGGTAGCGGTTGCCATTGCCGTTCCACCGTTAGATGCCATAAATGTGGGAGTAAACCCAAACCCACCAAGATTAATAGCGGCAGCAAACGCTGTGGAGGATTGTCCTTGAGAGGCCTCCGCTAATGTAGTTGCATCGGCAAAGTCACCTCCAATGTTAGAAGCAAAAGATTTAGCTGACGCAAAACCATCCCCACTTGCATTTGCTGTAGCATCAGAAGTAGCCATACCATGCCCTATATTAATAGCTTTAGCCACAGCAAGTGCTTCAGCTCCCATTCCACTAGCTGTTGCAGAAGAAACGGCATTAGAAGTCCCCATTTCCCAATTGAATGCGAAAGATTCGGCCTTTGCCATGCCAACTGCATCTGCGGTTGCCCTTGCACGTGCTAAAACCTTACCCCCTCCAAAGTTATAAGCATTGGCCTTTCCTGTAGCCATACCACCGCCATCTGCATTAACAACAGAAATTGCAACTGCACTACCATCTCCGACGTTAAAAGCATTGGCAATAGCTGTAGCATTACCCCCATTATTGGCTATAGCACTGGCATTGGCTACAGCTGAAGACAAATCATCTGAACCGAAGTTTAAAGCTTTGGCATTAACGGTGGCATTGCCATCTTCACTTGTGCTTGCATTAGCACGAGCATCTGCTCTACCATATCCGAAGTTTAAAGCCAAACCTTTAACTGCTATTTTTCCATTATTTCCTTCTGCTTCTGCAGTTACATTTGAGATGGCTTCACCTTTTCCAAAATTTAAAGCTTTAGAGTGAAGAGTAATTTCATTATTATGATAATTATCCATATCATTTCCCACTGTACTATTACCTGTAGCAATAGCTGTTCCTCCAAAAGCAAAACTTTCTACTTTTTGTGTGATTACATTTTGGTCTCCAAAAGTAGTTATGTCTGAATCTGCTATGACCTTTCCACCATTTAAACTTATGGCTTGAATATTATTGCTAATATGATTTCCATCTCCATCAGCTCCTAATGCCCCGGCTAAATCCCCTTGGTTAACAATTGTGCTTGAATGATTACCAATTGCCAGGGCTTTTATATTATTATGTACGATAGAATTGGTGGCCTCTATTGCCCCTGCTAATTCCCCCTGTTTGACAATAGAGCTTGCATTATTCCCAAAAGTAATGGCTTTAATATGGGACTTTACCTTTGAGTTTATAGCCCTTATTAATCCGGCATTTTCCCCTTGGTTAACAATGGAGCTTGCCTGATTACCAATAGTAAAAGCTTGAATGTTGTAATTCACTTTTGAATTATTAAAGAAAGCATTTATCCCCCCCGCTCTTCTGCCATCGTTAATATGAGTAGTTGATGCATTACCAAAAGTCAGTGCATTAATATTATAATCTGCATTTGCCTCAATAGCAGTTATTTCTCCAGCACTTTGCCCTGAATTGACATAAGTAGATGAGTTTTTACCAAAAGCTGCTGCACTAATTCTGTAGTTTACAAAGGCATTGGAAAATAATATTGATCCGGCCTGTGTGTCCCCTTCGTTGATAGTGATATTTGCCCCATTAATAGCCGCCGCTTTGATTTGATAATTAACTTTAGAAAGTATATTGTCATCTAAAGTACTAATTATTCCGGTATTGCCACCTTCGTTGATATTAACTTTTGAATCATTACCAAAAGCCGTTGCATTAATGCCGTAATCTACCCTAGCACTAAAAACATCTATTCCTCCAGCATTGTCTGAGGTATTGACATGGGCTTCAGAACTACCACCAATAGCTGTCGCAGTAACCCTGTAGTCTACATCGGATCCGTCCCTGGCAATCACTATTCCTGCGCCATCTGCTGAATTGACAGTTGCCAGAGAAGCATTTCCAATAGCAGCAGCATTTATTTGATAATCAACAGCGGAAGCTACCAATTCGGTCAATCCGGCTCTGCCAACATTGTTAACCTGAGTGATGGACCCATTACCAAAGGCGGAAGCCCGTATTGAAAAGTGTCCATTTGAACCATCAAAAGAGGCTATCGATCCTGCAGCTGATCCCGTGTTAATCCTAACTACTCCGTTCATTGACAATGCAGCTATGTTGTAATTAATATCAGAATCTCTGCTGCTTATTAATTCTGCACTGTTCCCCTCATTTATAATAGTACTGGCATTCTCTCCAATTGTAAGTGCATTAATGGTATTATTAATCCTAGAATTATTTGCCCTTATAGCACCTGCACTATTTCCGTTATTAATTACGGTGGTAGAACTGCCAAGGGTGAAAGCATTAATATTGTAATTTACTTCAGAATTATTAGAAACATTAATTAGCCCAGCTCTTTCTCCATTATTAATCATGGTGTTAGCGCCTTCCCCAATTCCTAATGAATTAATTTTGTAATGTATTTTAGAATTATCAGCCTCCGCCTGTCCGGCAAGGCTTCCTGTGTTGATGGTTGTTGTTGAATTGGTGCCAACAGTAAGTGCCCTTATTACATAATTCACTAATGATTCATTACCGTCAATAATTACCGCCCCATTCCGATCCGTTTGAATGTTGTCATTGACAATAGTACTTCCTCCCCCTGTAGCTACTGCTGTGACTTGATTAGTAACCGTACTCATATTTCCATTTTGGATATCCACTAAGGTTTCTGCGGTAGTATCTCCACTACCTGTTTTTAGGGCATTAGCAGTAGCATTTACGGTATTTCCCGTTACACCTGCAACGATATCGATTTTGGAAGAGGCATTTGCTGTTCCACTACCTCCAAGGCTTAAAGTAGTAGCTGTTGCTGTAGCTGTGTTATCCCCGTCATTGGCAATGGCTTGAGCGAATCCGAGGCCCAGCGTCGAGGCCGTGGCAGTGGCTTCTGCTGAAATGGGAGGGATATCCACAGCGGTAGTCATAGCTGTTGCATTACCAATGGAAAAGGCTGTTTCAGTGGCCAACAATAAAGAAGGAGGCAATAAAACCCTGGATTGTTGATTTATCCCCGAGTGTGATGAGCTATTCCATTTGGTATAGAATAGTGGGTTACTAGAATATCCTTGTTGGTAGAAGGATGAAGAAGGAAAATGGACGGGGGATTTTGATAGTTGTAGCCTACTGAACGGTTTCGGTGTCCAGCTTGACGCCGATTTCTTCTTTCAGGCTTTTTCTTGCTCAGAAATTTGCTGGGCTAAGGCTAAATTAGCAGCAAGAAATGCTGAAATAAGCAGTAAACCTGTTTTTTTCATCAGAACTAAAGTTTAATAGTGAGGGGTTTGGATTAATGTGGATTAGACAGAGGGTTTCCTCTATCAATTCATGTAGATGGGGAGAAATTAATAGGAAAGGTATGGGCAAGCTTTTTTAACTCTTTGCCCTATGCTTTGTAAGGTATTAAATGAATAGTTAAGATAAAGTTGGGAAGAAAGTCAGTAGGTCAGTAAGTTGTACTTTTTATAGTAAGTCAATAGCTTATTAAATTTAGAGTTTTTTTACTTAACAATGAATGGTAAAATTCAATTTTATATAAGAAAAATGCAATTTTTATTCATTGATGTTTAATTATTCTTTTTCCCTCTAAGAAAAGGTCTTAGGATAAAAGGTGTAATATTAACAGTAGAAAGGAGTATTATGTAAATAGGCAGGGACTTAACAAACTTTTTTTATTGATATTTTCTTCCACCTTTGTCAAAGAAGTTGACCAACGGCCTTCCATTGGGCCTTAACCTTCCAAGAAATGTGACAAACGAACTTCACATTTCCCTGAAATCATTGTGAACCTGCCAAAAGATAGTTGGTCACAATTATTTAGAGTTCAATGATTTAGTCTATAGGTTTGATAAAAATTAATTTGAATCCTATGGAAAATCTTACCATTAATAACCTATCTAAAACCTATTCCAATGGGGTGAAAGCGCTCAATAATGTCTCATTGGAAATTCCCACAGGCATGTTTGGATTACTGGGGCCCAATGGTGCCGGAAAATCTTCTTTGATGCGTACCTTAGCCACCTTGCAGGAGGCAGACGAAGGTACAGTCACCTTGGGAGAATTGGATGTTTTGACCCAAAAAGAGGAGGTGAGAAAAGTGCTTGGTTATTTGCCTCAAGAGTTTGGACTTTACCCTAAAATATCTGCGGAAGTCTTGCTCGATCATTTGGCTGTATTGAAAGGGTTAACCAATAGGAGAGTAAGGAAAGAGGTAGTCACAGCTCTTCTACACAAAACCAACCTTTACGATGAAAGAAAGAAAAACCTTGGCGGTTATTCAGGAGGAATGAAGCAGCGCTTTGGCATAGCCCAGGCCCTACTTTCCAATCCTAAACTAATCATTGTGGATGAACCTACAGCCGGCCTTGATCCTGCCGAGAGAAACCGCTTTTATAATTTGTTGAGTGAGCTTGGAGAAAATACAATTGTGATCCTCTCCACTCATATAGTGGAGGATGTAAAGGAACTGTGCACCAACATGGCCATTATCAACCAGGGCAAAGTACTGTTGCAGGGCAGTCCTTTAAAGGCTATGGATGCCTTGGAAGGAAGGGTGTATCAAAAAACCATTTCAAAAAACAGTTTGAAAGCCTACAAAAATGCTTATACGGTCATTGCGGAAAGAAGACTCCTGGGCAAACCTGTTATCCACATTTTAAGTGATAGTGATCCGGGAAATGGTTTTGAACCTGTTGAGACAGACTTAAGTGATGTTTACTTTGCGCAGATCTTTGGCGGGCAAAATTATAGCCCGGTACTTTCCTGAATTCTTTTTCCAACCTAAAACCAAATCTATCATGTGGTACGAAATACTAAAATTTGAGCTTCAATACAGGGCAAAACGGCCCGATACTTATATCTACTTTTTTATCCTTTTCCTGTACTCCATTTTAGCCGTTGACTTTCTTTTTGAAGGGGAATTGGCCCCTCTTAAAAGAAATGCACCCATTGTGATCGCCAGAACCATGGGCATTGTTTCTGCTCTTTTCATGATGATCATTTCCATGATCATGGGAGTAGCCGTTTTGAGAGACTTTGATCATCAGATGGAATCCCTGCTGTTTATCAATCCTATTAAGAAAAGGGATTATCTCCTGGGGCGGTTCTTGGGTTCATTCCTGGTATTAGTATTTATTTTCTCCGGTTTGCTCTTCGGGATGATCCTTGGAGATTTTATGCCCTGGCACGATGCGGAAAAAATGTTGCCTTTTAATTTTTGGCACTATTTTCAGCCTTTTCTTTATTTGATTGTACCCACTTTGTTTTTTGGTGGAGCCATCTTTTTCGTGAGCGGTGCCTTAAACCGTAAATTACTGGTGGTCTATACCCAGGGATTTCTGTTTTTAATGGCTTACCTCCTGGCTATGAATCTGGCCAAAGGTTCGGATGACCTGTTTGTAACTGCTCTTATTGAACCCTTTACTTTCCAAAGTATCAGGGTGTTTACCAAATTCTGGACCGTAATAGAACGAAATTCCCTGATGATTCCGGTGGAAGGTGTGTTGCTTTATAATCGTCTGCTTTGGGTGGGAATGGGCATTGTCGCATTAGTAGTAGGTTATTTTGGTTTCAGTTTTAATGTGGTTAGGGGAAAAGGGTTTAAAAAACAACTAAAAGTGACCCCCAATGTGGAAAACTCTTCCGGTCAGGAGATGACTAATATTCAAATTCCGGCAGTCAGCCTGCAGGAGGGAGTTAAATCAAATTTGCAGCAGCTCCTGCAACATGCTTTATTTAATTTCAAATCTATTGTGAAGGAAGTTCCTTTTTGGGCGATTGTCCTTTGTGGAATGGGAATCCTGCTGATCAGCTCCTTTAATCTGGGCACTTCCTTTGGGGTGGATAGTTACCCCACTACCTATATTCTGATAGGAGAGCTTGTGGAACTGACGGTAATATTTTTCTTGTCGATTATTGTGTTTTATTCCGGTGAACTGGTTTGGAAAGAAAGGAATGCGAAGTTAAACGGCATATATGATGCTTTACCAGTTTCTGGTTTTATTAGTTTGGCAGGAAAGTTCATTGGGTTGATTTTCATAGAAGTGGTATTGATATTGTCCCTCATACTAGCAGGGGTCTTCTTTCAAACTTCAAGAGGTTATTACCAGTATGAATTGGGTGTGTACTTCATAGGTTTCTTTGTGGAGGTCTTTCCTTTTCTTTTCCTTCTGACCATTATCTGCTTTTTCATCCAGACCCTGGTTAATCATAAATTTATAGGGCATATGGTAGTGGTGATTTTGGTCTTTGCTTCCACCATCCTGTTAAAAGTACTTGGGGTTGATCATGGGTTGTATACATTTGGTGGTGCAGATTTAGGAACTTATTCGGATATGAATGGGTATGGTCATTTCCTTGAGCCTTATCTTTGGTTTAAGGGATATTGGATTGCCTTTTCCTTTTTACTTTTTCTTATTGCTGTACTGGTTTCAGTGAGAGGAGCAGAGACACAGCTCAATAAACGCATGAAACTGTTCAGACAACGACTGGGTAAACCCATGTTTAAAGCCGGAGCCGTTGCAGTGGCCATTTTTATCTTATCAGGAGGTTATATTTTTTATAATACCAATATCCTAAATAACTATAGTTCACCGGCATCAGAAGAAGCTCATCGGGTAGATTATGAGAAAACTCTCAAGCATCTGGAGTATATTCCCCAACCCAAAATTGTAGATGTGAACCTGAAATTGGACCTTTACCCTTATGAAAGGGATTATGCTGCAGAAGGTTATTACATACTCACCAATACGCATGATATGCCTGTTGATGAAATCCATATTCAAATTCTCCCCAATGAGCAGGTGCAAATTGAATACCTGGATTTTGAGGGTGGGGCCACTGTTAATTCTGATTATGAGCGCTTCCGTTATAAAATTTATACTTTGAATAAACCACTACAGCCTGGAGATTCCCTGAAAATGGAATTTAAGCAGACCTTTACCACTCAGGGATTTACCGAAAGTAGAGATACCCATTTGGTATACAACGGGACTTTTTTGGATAATTTTCACTTTCCAACAATTGGGTACAATGAGGATATCGAACTGGAAGACGAGGATGTTCGGAAACGGAATCGACTGGAGCCAAAAATTAGAAGGGCCAAAAGGGACGATCGGATAGCCGTATTGGGGGGCAGGTCCGGAGGGGACGGGGAGGAGATCAATTTTGAAATGGTGATAGGCACGGACTCCAGCCAGATAGCCATTGCACCCGGTAATTTACAAAGGGAATGGGTAGCTGGTAATCGTCATTATTTCCATTATAAAATGGATAAACCCATGTCTAATTTCTATTCCATCGTATCTGCCCGTTATGAAGTGATGAAAGACCAATGGGTGCCGGCCCATGATAGTTTAGGCAGTCCGGTAGATCTGGAAATCTACTACCACAAAGGGCATGAGTATAACCTGGACCGAATGATGAAAGGGATGAAAAAGTCTTTGGATTATTATACGCAACATTTTGCTCCTTATCAGTACCGGCAAATGCGGATTATGGAGACGCCCGTTTATAAAGACAGGGCCCAATCATTCCCTAACACCATTCCTTTTTCAGAAGGAATTGGGTTCATCATGGATATTGATGATGAAAAAGATGTAGACATGGCTTTTTATGTTACTGCCCATGAAATGGCACATCAATGGTGGGGACATCAGGTGAATCCTGCCAATGTACAGGGTATGTCCATGCTTTCTGAGACACTGGCACAATATTCGGCTCTCATGGTTTTGAAGCAGGAATATCCGGAAGAGAGGGTGCAACAACTTTTGCAATTTCACAGGAATCGCTATTTAAAGGGAAGAACAAGAGAGAAAGTACAGGAAATGCCATTGGCCCTGGTAGAATCCGGTCAAGATTATATCCATTACGGAAAAGGCCTGATCAACCTCTATGCCTTTCAGGATTATATTTCGGAAAATAGTGTAAATATTGCCCTAAGCCGTTTCCTAAGGGACTGGGATAGTTTTCATGGATTGAAAAAGACAAAGACAGACAGATATCCAACTACTATAGATTTGCTGGGCTATTTCAGGGAAGTAACATCGGATAGCCTGCAATACCTCATTAGCGATTTGTTTGAAAACGTTACCCTTTATGAGAACAAAACGACGGATGCCACCTTTGAAAAGCTTTCAAAAGATCAGTTTAAAGTGAGTCTGAGTTTAAATGTTAAGAAGTTTCGATTGGATAGTTTGGGGGTTGAGAAAAATATGGGGTTGGATGACTGGGTAGATGTAGGCATATATGGGGAAGGTAAGAATGGGGAAGAGGAGTTGATTTATTTAAAGAAGCATAAGATTACAGATCAGTTGGCAGAATTGGAAATTATTGTGGATAGGGAGCCGGTTAGAGGAGGGATTGATCCTCTTGGGAAGTTTATGGATAGGGATGTTGAGGATAATTTGAGGGGATTTTAGGGAAAAGATGAAGTGACGGTTGAGTGACTCTCGGGCCTAAGCAAGACGCTTAGACCAGAGAGTCACTCAACCGTCAGCCATCTACATGATTAAATACAGGCACTGTGAGAGAAACTGTGTAAGTGGT
>NZ_SMMB01000832.1 GCF_009711365.1 Xanthovirga aplysinae
TAAAAAAACATTACGATAAAATACTATCTAAATACCATTTCCAATTCTTTTGACGCAACTTGTTTTCCTACTAACCCCCGGGACATATAAACCCAACAATAAGACTTCCCCCTCAATGATCCGTTTTGCGTTACATTCACCAATTTAATATGTAATGGATAATTATAAGATGGAATTTTTTGTTTCCCATTAGAAACTATCCTGTATAATCAGCACTCCAAACTTCTTTGCCTTCCTTAGGGTCAAAGATGGGTAAATGGGCTTAAGTCTCCTAAGCCTGTTTTGGGAAGATAATAATCCCACTTTAGTCAATATATTATGAACTGCAACTACCGAAGGGATGTCCTCACAGCTAAAATCATTAAACAATAATTTGTACTTTTTTTGCAGCCCAGCGAGGATATTTTGCCTTTTAAATAAGGGGCTGTTGTTGTACTTATTCCTTTTCTTGAATTGGAGTGTCACCTAAGTAACACCCATCAATTCATTTCTCCTAAACAACTTATGGGCAGTAGGATGGCAGATTTAGAAAGCTATACATAGTTCCGTGATAGCTTACTTTCCACAGAGCTATTCACCGATAAACCCTACTTTATGATCCATTGGGGTTGTGGTTTTCCAAGGCATAGCTTTTTGAATTGGTTTTCAACCAATTCAAAAAGCGTAAATGATGTGCCTTTATCGTACCTTAATTACGGCCAACGGCCGGGGTATGAAGCATGGTTTGGATTGTGTTGTTGGATTCGCCTGTATATGATTTCATATATATTGTTGGCGTGTTCTCTTATTTTTTCAGCAAGGAGTATTATTAATCTTCTGGGTTGTGCGATTCTTTTACCAGTATTTTGTGCTTATCTAATGTTTCAAATGTAATATAATTTTTCAGTTGGTTAAATGGAATTTTATTTAAAGCCAACTTTTCCTTTAGTACAGTTAAATCACCAGAGAAGTTGATGGTATGCAAACCGTTCTCCTGTGTGTTGTTTAGACTGAAATCTTCATCCTGTTCACTCACCCAATAGTATTGAATTTCAATAAATAAATGGCTTTGTTGATACATCCATTCTCTATTTTCCAATGCATCTATATCTTGACTAGGGGCTTGTAAATTTTTATCTCCCAAAAAGTAAAGCGTAAATCCATTGCCTCGATTTACATTCATTCGCACGAATAATTTTAAATCCAAGAGGTCCTCAAACAATTCTATACTCTTTTGAGGGTATTTGGTTCTTATTGTAAGTAAACCCAAAACAGGTTGCTCTTTCAATAAAAAGCCTTTCTTTGGGGGCACCGAAACAGAATTGTGTTTAAAGGTTTTTTGAATAAATTCTATTTGATGATTTTCTAAATCAGCGGTATGCGATAAATATCCAATATCTCCAATTTGGGAGGGTTCTCCAATAGGATGCTTTTGTTTTAGTAATTCCTTATAAACCCTTTGGATATCATCAACAAATAAACTGAATTTCCAATAATTATCGGTGGTAGTTTGATGATAAGGTGTAAGAGTAGCTGATTTGTTGAATTCTAATTGAATTTTATGGGCGGGGTTTTCTAACTCTAGATTATAAAAGGTGGAATCATTAACTGTAAATTCCTCAACTAATTTGAAGCCCAAAACATTTGTATAAAAAGGCAATGTTTTTTCGGGGTTGAATATCTTTAAGGTGAAACTTTCTAAGATCATTTGGTGAAGCTTTAAATTTTAGGTCACAAAATAGAAGGGTTTTAGACCCGGTCTAAAACCCTTCGTTTCATTAATGGCTTTTCGTCATTTGTTTGAAAATATAATCCAAAAGCTCATCATGGTCATTTATCATATTCTCTATGATAGTGAGATGATCTCTATTATGAACTACATGCAAATGACATTTTTGTCCTTCTTCAAGCAGTTTATCTTGATACTCTTTTGTTTGTCTGAAAAATTCAGCCGTATCGAATTCAGGCAATATTAAATGTATAGGACATAATGTCTTTTTGGAGCCTCCTAATAATTGGGGGCTAACAGCTTCTGCTGATTCAAGTGACATTTTAATTTCGTCATTTACAAAGCTATCCAATAGAAAACGAAGGTCAAATAATCCTGCCAGGGAAAATACGGCTTTTACCTTTTTTTGAGCTTCCTTAGGTAAATTATATTGACTCCAATCCGTCTTGTGTAACATGCTGACCAAATGACCGCCAGCAGAATGTCCAACCAAATAAACGGCTTGCGACCCCTTGTCACAGGCTTCTTTAAGAATAGTAGCAACCGCATATTCCATTTGCTTGACAATAGATTCCATAGGTTTGCCATTGTCCCAATCCTGAGCCAAGCGATAAGCCGGCATATAAACTGCCATCCCTTTTTTATTGAATGGTTCTGCTAAAAATGAAAATTGATCATTTGAGAACCACTGCCACCAACCGCCGTGGATATACACAACCATAGGCGCATCTTCCGAGACATTCTGTGTGCGAAAAACATCTATATTTCCTGCATGTTGGTCTTTGCCAAAAGAAATTGTCTTGAGCTGCTCTCCCATTTTCTTTCTGTATTCATTACTTCTTCTCGTTGTAAAATCAATATGGGAGGGAAGTAAATCAGCGGTCGGTAAACGCCTTGTCCAAAGTGTGGGATTATATTGACGATCCGTTTCCTTTCTTGAATAAAAGTTCCAAAGCTCCTTCATTTTATTCCTTTTTAAAGTGTGTTATAAAAAATTAGTGCTAGTAATCATCATTACCTATCATTGTATTGTTTAAGCACTTTAAATTCATCATAATTCAGTAGCCAATTCCCATTTTTTAAGACCCATTTTTCTTGAAAAATTTTTCCTTCTCCTATGTTCATTGACCAGCTAGATGATAAAAGCACAGTATGATCAGTAATGACTTTAAAAGTAGGGTTGTGGTAGGTTAGATTTTTAGCTCCATCAGCAATTAATTTTTCCCAAAATCCATGAATTTCCTCTTGTCCATTTGCGGAAACAAAAGGTACTGCATTCATAGTTGCATTAATAGTATACCCTTTTGCACAAACATCTGCTTTTTGCTTATTAAATTCATTAATCCAATCGATGGATGCTTCAATAACCTCCACCAACATTTCATGACTAGCTGTTGGATTTGTCTTGTTTTCTTGGGGAGAATTAAATTGTTCGAGAACTTCAAAGTCATCATAGGTTAGCAACCACTTTCCATCTATTTTCTCCCACTTTTCCTGGTAAATAACTCCCCGCCCAACATTCATGCTCCAATTTGCCGAAAGCAAAGCAGTTTTTTCATCAACAACTTCTACACTGGGATTTGTATAAATTAAATTTGTAGCGCCTGATTTAATGAAAGGGGTCCAAAAATCAGAAATTTCTTTCCTTCCTTTTTTTAGGCCAAATGGTAGGGTACGTAGAATTGCCTCTTTAGTATATCCATTAACACATGCTTCTACATTTCCGTTGTTAAAGTTGTTAATCCAATCTTTGCTTGCCTTAATAACCTCAAGCGCTATTTGATGATGGGCTATCGTACTATGCTCCTGGAAAGATTGAGTTACACTTGTTGCCTTTTCCTGTTTTGGACTGTTTGAAGTGCATGCTATTGCACAGCCTATAACTGCAGATATTAAGATTACTTTTGTTACTCTCATGGCTTATATTTTTAATATGCACTGCAAAGAAACAGCCATATAAAAAGATAAACCTGTGACAAAAGATACAAGTTGATAATTTTAAAGAACCTTAATGCTTTTTTGCCCTAGCGTAACAATTTTATCAGCTTCTAATTTTTTTAGCAATCTAGAAATGACTTCTCTGGTAGTTCCTAACTCTTTTGCTAATTGAGCATGTGAACGGTTTAAAATATTATGGTTTGATTTTTCAATTATGTAATCCAATAAGCGATCTTTAAGTGGTTGGAATGCTAGCTTAGAATAATTTTCAATTAAATAGCTGTAGCTTTCTCTAAAAGTATTAATTGTAAATCTGTGCCACGATTCGTACTTAAAACTCCATTGTTCAACAAACCTTACAGGAATGTTTAAAACCATACCGTCTTCTTCGGCAATAGCGTTTACATTGCTTTTACAGTCTTCAAAGCAGGCCGAAAGGGAAAGTGTACAGGTTTCCATGGGCTTTAAGTGGTAAATTAAAATTTCCCTATCTTGATTCTCCTGATATACTCTTACTTTTCCCCCTAAAACAATCTTTAATACTTTAATGTAATTATTGTTTTTAATTAAGAATTCACCTTTTTTAAACTCTGAGATGTATGCTTTGTCATTTAATTCCTCAATTAGATCTTTTTCCTTTATTCTATGAGTTTTGATGAAATCTTCAAGTAATTTATCCATTGTTTTAATTGCATAACGGCCCATGTATGAAGCGTAGTATTGGTTTACAGGTTGGCTTTGTGGGGCTTTAATTTTATAAATAATGTTGGGGTGAAGTGTTTTGTGTTTTTTGTCTTCTTAGTTCAAACTCC
>NZ_SMMB01000661.1 GCF_009711365.1 Xanthovirga aplysinae
AACTTGGAAAAAGTTCTTTTGAATTAGTAATGCTCCTTTTTTATGCGGTAATTTTTATATAGTTTTTTTGGGTTTATAGTTGGTATTTATTTTCCCAAACGAATCTACTTTTCTTTAGAATATAAATCAGCGTTTAAAGAATGATGATTTTTCCCGATTCACGGATTTTGTTACTATATAAGGAATAGAAATAAATGCCTCTTTTTAGGTAAGGTAAGGGTAATTCTTCCTTTTCAAATCTTAGTTCCTTTTCATACACCATTCTTCCATTTGCGTTGAACAATTGAAAATGAATAGTTTCCTCCAAAGACTCCTTTTTGTAGATATTGAGAATTCCCATTTGTTTAACAGGGTTTGGGAATATTAAGATGGAAGTTTCCTTAAAATAATAGGCTAAAACCGGACTGGTTAATATCTCTTCTTGATTCTTAAAGCTGACCTTTGCTCTGTACTCATTGTGCCCTTCATTAGGCTGTGAATCCAGATATTTTATGGTGCTGTGGTTATTAGGATTGAGCCTTTCTATTGTGGAAAAATGATTCCCATTCCTTCTTTCAAATTCTATGGCGTCAACTTGGTAATCCGTTCCTAGGTTTAGCGTTAATTCAACTCCTTCCTCAGGCAAAACATCAACCAAAAAACTAACAACGTAACATTCTACGCCTTGTAAATCATAGTCAAAGGTTAAGCTTCTGATGCCCTTTTTTTTATGTTTTATTTCAGGGGCTACGGAAAAAAATGGAGTGGTGAAATTTGATTTGTTAAGGACAATAGAGGTATCATTAGGATTGGGTAATGGGATCTCTTCTAAGTATTTTTCTCCTAAAGTATATAAGGTATAAGCCTCTACATTCGGTATCCTATCCCAATTTATCATTACAGAATCAGAACAGTTAAAGCCTATCGCAAAATTTATTGGTCTAGAAATAGTAAAAGGTTCTGTTAGGTATTCTTTCTCCATTATGGTCATTTTAGCAATTGCGATAGAAAAAACCTCTGGAGCTTCCCATTGGAAAAGGCCATCTGATAAGTCTATATTCTCATTAATAGTTTCCCATGTCTCTCCCTCATCCAGGCTAAGTTCCAGTTTGCCCATGTTTTGATTAAAGGTAGTTTCCCATCGGAATTGGCTTATGCTTTCTCCATCATAAGGCATATTATCACTTCCAGTAGGAAAAGTCCATTTAAAGCTGTTTTCTTCCTCCCATTGAAATGCAATAAAATAATCTTGGGGGCCCGAAGGAATATCAAATCCTTTTACAGTGAGTGTATAGTCTCCCTCCTCCGGATCACTAATTGTAATTTGTTCAATATTGTTTAGGTGATCGGCCTGTCTTTTCGGAGCTTGTTTTAGGGAATCAGGGTGTGGGTAATGATTTAGTACCCAGGGTTCCCAGCTAATGGAGGAAATATTGTTTTGTAGCTCTAAGTCAAGATCGTTTATTAAGGCGGTGCTGGAATTTGGGGCAGCGGCTGGGTCATTCCAGACAAGGGTAATCTTCAAGTTAACTGCCTTTGGGGGTACATGAAGTTGAAATGAGTCGGTTTCTCTTTGGTTGACGGAGCCCTTAAAAAAGGATTTTTCATTAATCGTCTGTAGAGCCTTGGAAGCATTAATATTTCCATAGCCAGAGAAATAATCTAGTCCTTCTGGTCCAACATCCTCTGCACTATTGATCAATATGGCCTTAACCAGGGCAGATGGAGGTAAAGATTGTTCATTATCAAGCTTATAAGCTTCCTGTAGCAAGGTGACAGTACCTGAAACAATGGCTGCTGAAGTAGATGATCCAGAGGTGCTGTAAGCTACTAGTTCGGGTTTTACTCTTCCATCGTAGGCAGGTCCCTTTGATACCTGTTCAGCAGGGACACCAGTAGTGTTAACGGAACCTACTGTAAGAATATTTTTTGCCATTTTATAGTTTCCAGTTAGGTTGGAAAACCCTTCAATTCCTTGGTAGGCTCCCATTTCAACTATTTCCTCCCCACTATTTCCTGCTGAAAATACATGCAAAAGGTTAGGGTTATTATTCGCACTTACATCAAAGGCTTGGGCCAGATTTCCATAATAGCTCTCCACAAGATTTCCATAGGAATGATTTTGAACAGATATTTGGAGTCTCTGATAATCCGAATCTGAATCAGGAAACTTGGTAGTATTTTCAGGAGTAGCATTATTGGAAGAGGTGAGGTTGGCACCCCATGCCACTCCTTTACTTTTGACGGATGAGTTTCCCCCGCCTGCTATTACAGTGGCCATATCTGTTGCATGTCCGGAAATAGTAGAACCCTCTAAGTCCGAGGGTATCACTCTGCCTTTAAGATCAATATCTTCGGTATCAAAAACTGGTTCCCTTACGGAAACTGTAATGTTTTTTCCATTAAGTTCTGGAGATTGGTGATGGACTAAGTTTATTTTGTTTACCATAAGATTCATATCCAACAATGGGCTTTCTTGTTGGGGAGTGGAAGGGGCTTTATCTATAAAAGTAACCCATTCCAAGGGTAGAATGTAGTTTTCTAAATTAGAGTAGGTGGATTCAATGATTAAAGCATTTGCTTCCTTGTATTCGGCTTTAATCTTTATGGTATGGGAGTGTTGAACTATTTCATTTATAAAGGCCTCCCAGTTAGATACTGTAATAGAATAGTAGGTTGGAGTGGAGGGACTAAAGTTGGGGTTTGAAGTTTGCTTTAGCAATGTAGGAGAAAACTTCCATTTATTATTGGCTGTGCTTTCTTCAATAAATAACTCCTGTCTGTCCTTTAAGGAAATATTTTTATCATAGTGGATTATAGCATTTGATTCATCTAATTTCCGAACTACTCTGACTCCTTTGTTTTGAAGATAATTTTTTTGATATGGGAACTTAAATTTAACCAAATATAGAGGGGTTTTCTTTTCCAAAGTACCATCAGAAGTCATTCCCAAAGAATCAACATAAGCAGACCATGAATTAGCACTGGAATTCGATTGTCCATTTGCATCAAATAGGAAAAAATAGAATAGTGCTGATAACGGAAAGAAATATAGCCAAGTTTTGTGCATCATATGGTTAGCGGAAATTTACCAAAAA
>NZ_SMMB01001244.1 GCF_009711365.1 Xanthovirga aplysinae
ATGAATTCTTTATTTCAATTAGTGCTCTGCAAATTTTAAATATCTTTATAATTATGCCCTTTCATGGTTCCGGCCAAATGCTGGAGCCACATTTGGGTTATTATTTCCCCAACTTTCCTAAATGGTATCCTTTTGATGGACAAAAGGTAAAAAAATTAAAATTGTAGTCCCATGATCTTTTTCGGATTGGAGTCTTATTCTTCCCCCCAAAGCATCTACAGCATTTTTCACTAAATATAATCCCAGTCCTGGACCATGAGAAGAAACATTAGCCCTAAAAAACATATCAAAAACCTTCTCTTTTAACTCAGAAGGTATTCCCTGTCCATTATCGAAAACCTTTATCATAAGTTGATCGGCTCTTCTACTCACCACTATATTGATATAGGAATCCACATTTGGGTTTCTATATTGAATAGCGTTTTTAATCACATTTATAAAAATAATTTTCAATAAGCTTTCATCACAGATAAAACTTTTTTCTGGGCTGATTTCCAGGCGAAAAGAAATTTTATTAAACCCCGGAACTTTCCTTAAATTATCAAGGCAAGTATCAATCAATAATGAAAAATTAATAGGCTTCTTGATCAATTCCTTTTCTTTTATCTCCGAAAGATTAATCAAAGACTGAACAATTTCGTCCAATTTATCCACTTCATTATTATTCATCCGGAAATAATGTAAGGCTTTAATTTCGTGTACTTCTTTCCGAGCCAATCTATTTATCCCCTTTAAACTTGCTACCGGACCGCGAAGATCATGATAGGTTTTGTACAAGAAAGTGTCCAATTCGTTGTTTTTAAATCGTAACTCCTCCTCCACCCTTTTTCGTGCGGTCATATCTCTAATTGTTGTTGAAAAGCACTCCAGATTCCCTTCTGCCGTAAAATGTGCAATGACTACTTGAGAAACTGGCACCCATTCTCCATATTTATTAATCAGAACATTTTCTCCATTCCAGATTATATTCTGAAGAGCCTCATTTATACTTTCTTCCTTTAGAAATTCAAAACTTGGTTCTCCTTTTTTGTAGGGAAATTGCCAAACTGATAGGTTGGTATCCGTGGTAATACCAAAAAAATCCAATCCCGCTTTATTGAGGTATACTAATGTTTTATCAGTATCAACAATAGCAATAATATCGGAAGTAGACTCCACAATTCTATACAATCTCTCTTTTTCAGCTTCCGCCTCCCGAATTCTGGTAATGTCTTGAGTGACCCCATACCTTTTAATTAACTTTCCAGTTAAAGGATCCATTGCTGATATCCTATTAGTATAGCAATAATGTGTCCTCCCCTCTTTATCAATTAATCTAAAAATTAATTCTGTAGGTAATTCTCCCACATGGGTCTGCTGAAATCTTTTATCAACACCAAATAATTTTAGATCATCTGGATGAACAAATTTTAACCATTCATTTTGAATGAATACCACTCGACCATCCTTAAGCCTTCTTTTAATATTCTTTAATCCCACTAGTTTAACGCCATACTCGTCGGCGATATAATCCCCACTACTGGGATCATATTCCCACCTCCAAAGGTTTGCCATTTGTATAGCTACCTTAAAATATTCCTGACTTTCTTTTAATTCTTTGGTCCTTTCCTCCACCAAGTCCTCCAATTTATCACGATACATTTTAAGTTCTACCTCCCTCTTTTTCAACTCGGTGATATCCTGTGTTATGCCATAAATTTTTCGATTTCTTCCTTCTTCATCTTTAATGAGTACTCCACCAGATATGAGATATTTTTTTTCCCCATCTCTTAAAACACAATATTCTACAGATGCCTTTTTCAATCTTCCTTCGGCTAATTCTTTCCAAACTTTTTTTACCCGGTCAACATCTTCCGGGACTATATGCTGTTCAAAAAAATCCTCAAGGGCCACCTTAATAGGCTTTCGAACATTCTTTAATCCATACATTTTCAATATGGGTGGATCAATAAAAGAAATTCCTTCTGGGAGGTCGGTTTCCCAATAGGCCAATTGAGCAAATTCCAAGGCAAACTGAAGTTGCTTTTGTTTTAACAATAATTCCTTCTCCGCTTTTTTTCTTTTACTAATATCACGGGAAAAACCAATAACGTAGTTCACATCCCCATGTTCATCTTTTTCAGGAATCATGTATCGATCATACCAAATGTCTTTGCTAAACAAAAACTCTACCCTGGTTTCTTTGCCTGTTTTAAAAACCTTCTTTAGCGTTTTATCCCATACTGCAACAACCTTTTTGGGAAACCCGACATTATAAATACTTTTTCCTATAAAATAACTCCCCTTTTTACCTGTACTTTCCTCTGATCGATCATTAACAAATAGAAAATTAAAGTTTCGATCCACTCGATAAATGACATCTGGGGAAGATTCCACAAAGCGATTGAAATTTTTCTCTGCCTCCCTTAGCTCAGAGATGTCCTTCCAATAAATCGCATAGGTAGGAATAGTGGCTTCTTCATGCAGAAATACAAAATGCAATTCAGCCCAGAATTCTTTACCTTTTAAGGTTTTGGAATAGAAGGCAAAATGTTGCTCCCCCTCCTTTTGAAATTGCGTCAGCTTTTCTTTCCATAAATCTATTGTGGTAATTCCATTGGGCTGCTTGGTAGGAGCCATAAAAAAAGGTGGGGTTATGTTTAATAGTGAAGCCTTATCCTTAACCTCAAATAAACGAACAGCCGCTTTGTTACAGTCAGTAATCTGTTCCTTCTCCAGAATTAAAATGGCACAGGGAGAGTTTTCATATAAAATCTTAAATTTGACCATTAATTTGGGAAAATCTTGTTTTAAGCTTTCTGGCAAGAAAAGCTCCCTCTATAAGCAGCCACTATCTAATCAACCTCCTGTTGTTATATTATGTTAAGGAACTGGGAAAACATGATTATTCCTCTATTCAAAAAGTGCTATTAATAATATTGGTAAATTCTTATGTACCCTGGTAACTAAAAGAATTTGATTTGATTTAAATATAGGGCTTAGGATAATCCCAATATTTAATATCAAAATGGATTTCCTTTTGCAAAAAATTAAGGCGGGGATTAATATTAGAAGGACTAGGCAAGGGAATTAAAAATTTTAAATCCTATTTAAATTAAAATGGAATCTTAAAGAGTATAAACTCCTGCTATTTCTTTTCTCAATTGAAAGGGATCAGCACAGTTCATTTACTTTTTTATTTTGTTCAACAAAATGAGACTAAAACTATAAATTCGTCCGACAGCGGTCGTTATTGACCGTTATCGGTCATTTACCTTTCAAAAAGGTCTCTCTATTGCCTAAAAAAAGGTTCACTTTAATGGCACATTTCTTGGCATTAGGAAAAACAATTAATTCCAATGCCATAAAATTCTAACATATATTATGTTATTTAACTACTTCAAAATTGCCTATCGTAATTTATTGAAACACAAGTTTTATACATTCATCAATGTATTGGGTCTAGCTGTGGGTATGGCTTGTTGCCTGTTGATTTTCTTTTGGGTACAGGACGAATTGAGTTATGACCTACATAATGAAAAAATCGAACGTCTGTACCGAGTAAATACTTCAGATTATGATGATGGGGGGCGATCTGTTATTCCTATTACTCCAGGGTTGATGGCGGAGACATTAAAAAGAGACTTCCCTGAAGTGGAAGAAGCCGTGAGTTTCAGAGATTACGGAAGTGCCTTACTAACCTTTGAAAATAATACCTATAAAATTGAAAATGTACATTTTGCAGACTCCACTTTGTTTGATGTTTTTAGCTTTCAATTATTGGAAGGAGATCCCAAAACGGCCTTAGCAGAACCTAACCATATCATCCTTAATGAATCTACCGCACGTAGGATTTTTGGAAAAGAAAGTGCATTAGGAAAAATAATTACCCTTGAGCAAGAATATACCTATAAGGTTTCTGGGGTTTATAAAGATATTCCTTCCAATGCGCACTTTCATTTTAATATGATTGCAGCCATGAGTGGATTTAGGGAGAATGCTTCCAAAAGTTGGTTTGGAAGCTGGTTTAATCTGAATTTCTCCACTTATGTAGCCCTGAAAGAAGGGGCAGACCCTCAAGCACTAGAAGCTAAATTTCCGGATTTGATACGCCGATACATGGGACCGCAGTTTGAATCCTATTACGGTGAAAGTATAGAGACCGCCTTTGAATCTGGGAAGGAACGACAATACCTTTTGCAACCCGTAAAAGATATTCACCTGCATTCCAATTTGCCTTTTGAAATGGAGCCCAATGGAAGTGCTGCTTATGTGTATGTTTTTTCAGCCATTGCATTAATTATTTTATTCATAGCCAGCATAAATTATATGAATTTGGCTACCGCACGATCCGCCAAACGGGCCAGAGAAGTTGGGGTTCGCAAAGTAATGGGAGCCTTTCGTGCACAGCTAGTCAAACAATTTTTATCAGAATCTATCTTACTTTGTTTGGTGGCTGTCCTACTGGCCATATTTATGGTAGAGTTAACTATCCCTGCTTTTAATCAATTGGCGGCTAAATCTATTTCCTCATATTACTTCTGGAATTGGCAACTTCTTTCTTTTTTAGCCTTCATCATTCTTATAGTGGGACTGGTTTCGGGAAGTTATCCTGCCTTCTTTTTATCTGCATTTCAACCGACTAATGTCCTGAAAGGGGGGGTATCCACTGGGACAAAAGGACTAAAATTGAGAAGTGCCCTTGTAGTATTACAATTTGGGATTTCTATTTTTCTGATCGTGGGTACGGTAGTAATTTATAAGCAACTCCATTACATCAATCATACAGATCCGGGTTTTAATAAAGAACAGGTATTAATTTTACAAGATGCCTATGCTTTGGATAAAAAAGTAGAATCATTTAAACAGGAAATGCTCCGAAAAACTAATTTCAAAGCAGCCACGATTTCAGGATTTTTGCCAGTGCGCCCATCCAGCCGAAATACCTCTAATTATTGGGTAGGAGCCAAAACCACCAATGATGATATCTATCCTCAGACCTGGTATGTAGATAACGATTATGCAAAAACTTTAGGCCTTCAAATGGCTAAAGGGAGATTTTTTTCTCCTGATTTTCCTTCAGACTCTTCAGCAATAGTCATTAATGAAGCAGCCGTAAAACGCTTGGGACTTGAAGGGGCCGTGGGAAAAACCCTAAATGGAGGGACCTATAAAATTATTGGGGTAGTAAAAAACTTCAACTTTGAATCATTGAAGGATGAAATTGCGCCCTTAGTATTTAGATTAGGAAGAAATACAGGATTAATCTCATTTCGTATTGAGGGGAAACATACCTCGGAAGCCATTGCTTCCCTGAAAGAAGAATGGAATAAAATGGCCCCCGGTCAACCTTTTAGTTACTCATTCCTTGATGAACGATTTACCCAAATGTATGAGCAGGAACAAAGAAGAGGACAGATTTTTGCTATTTTCGCTGGACTGGCTATTTTTATCGCCTGTCTAGGTCTCTTTGCCTTAGCTGCTTTTACGGCTGAACAACGTAAAAAAGAAATTGGGGTAAGAAAAGTGTTAGGTTCCACTGTGAGTAATATTGTTTTGCTTCTATCCAGGGAATTTGCCAAACTTTTAGGGATTGCCTTTATTTTAGCTTGCCCAATCGCCTGGTGGGTAATGAACAATTGGTTAGAGGGTTTTGCCCATCGTACCTCTATTGGTGCGGGAGTATTTTTGGTAGCAGGTCTTATATCCTTTCTGGTAGCTTGGATAACCATGAGCTTCCATGCGATTAAGGCCGCTGTGGATGATCCTGTGAAGGCTATAAAATATGAATAGGGCAGTAGACACTGACATTTTTTATTATAAAAATCACTAAGATTATATTCCGTCCGTCAGCGCACAAAACTGTCTGCTAACGGACGTCACTTTTCATATAAACCCCATTTAAAAACTTTCAGAGCCTATTTTTAATGGCATACATTTTGTCATTCCAACTTTCAATTAATAGTGAATAATAAGATTCATTTTGTAAGGGAAAGAAGTTTTATTTTTCATTTTTTATTAAAATTGAGATTTTTTTCCGGAGTTATATGAAACTCTTGCTTTCAGTACCTTACAAAAATGAATCAAATTTGGCAATACCACTATCTGAATTATGCTAAAAAACTACTTCAAAACTGCCCTTAGGAATTTACTCAAACATAAGTTCTATTCCCTCATTAATGTACTTGGGTTGGCGGTAGGCATGGCTTGTTGCATGCTGATCTTCTTTTGGGTGCAGGACGAATTAAGTTACGATACTTTTCATACAAAAGCAGACAGGATCTTTAGGGTAGCCACAGAAGATCTTTCCCTGGGGAAAGGTTTCAAAGCAGTCGAAACTCCTGGGCCATTGGCCAAAACCTTAAAAAGTGATTACCCGGAAGTAGAAGAATCAGTCAGTATCTGGAATGAAGGTGAAACTTTGACGACCTATCAAGAGAATTCATTTAACATTGAAAGAACAATTTATGCGGAGCCTTCTTTATTTGATGTCTTCAGTATACCATTAATCAAAGGAAATTCCTTTTCTGCCTTAACTAATCCCCATTCTATAGTTCTTAGTCAATCAACCGCCCAAAAGATATTTGGCAAAGAAAACCCAATTGGTAAAATGCTCATTATCGACCAAGAAAACTATCAGGTAAGCGGGGTATTTGAAGACCTACCAGAAAACTCCCACTTTCATGCCGACCTCCTTTTGTCCATGACAAAATTTAGAGAGCAAAATGAAAAACAATGGATAGATAGTTGGGATAATTTGAATTTTATCACTTACATTCTTTTAGCAGAGGGAAGTAATCCAGCATCTCTAGAAGAAAGGTTCCCTAAGTTGATTAAAAGTTATATGGGACCAGAAATTAAAGTCAAATATGGCAGAAGCTTGGAAACCTATTTTTCAGAAGGGAATAAACGTCAATATTTCTTACAAAAACTAACAGACATTCATCTACATTCAAATTTATGGGGTGAATTCGAAGCTAATGGAAATATCACATATGTATATGTATTCACCACCATTGCCTTCTTCATCTTGCTCATAGCCGCCATTAATTACATGAATCTGGCTACTGCCCGATCAGCCGAAAGAGCAAAAGAGGTAGGTGTCAGAAAAGTTTTGGGGGCTCTTCGCCTACACTTAATTCGCCAATTCCTTTCTGAATCCATTCTTTTAAGCGGATTCGCCATTATCATGGCATTAATGTTAGTGGAAATTAGCCTCCCAGCATTTAATCAGCTTACAGGGAAAACCCTCACTACAAGCTATATACAGAATTGGCACATTATGCTTAGCATTATAACCATTCTGCTTACTGTTGGTATACTGTCAGGAAGCTATCCTGCTTTTTTCCTATCCTCTTTTTCCCCTACTAAGGTATTAAAAGGAGAGCAAACCGCCGGCGTAAAAAGTGGAAAGCTTCGAAGTGTTTTAGTAGTGCTTCAATTTGGAATTACCATTGTCCTGATGGTAAGTACAGTTGTCATTTATAAACAATTACAATTTATTCAAAATACAGATCCTGGATTCAAAAGGGAACAGGTTGTAATTTTAAATGACACAAACAGTTTGGGGAAGCAAAGAAATTCTTTTAAGCAGGAAATCTTAGCCTACCCCATGTTTAACTCAAGTACAATCACCGGATTTTTACCTGTAAAACCTTCCAATAGAAATAATGCTCCTTATTATCCGAAAACATGGATAGAAAATGAAAATTTCTTTAATGCACAAAGCTGGAATGTGGATAAAGATTACCTTACAACTATGGGCATGAAAATGAAGCAAGGTCGTTTTTTTTCTTCTGATTTCCCTTCCGACTCTTCTGCGGTGGTTATCAATGAAGAAGCAGCCCAACTATTAGGTTTCGATCATCCTATAGGAAAAACAATTAATAATGGTAGTTTCACTATCATTGGAGTGATAAAAAATTTCAATTTCGAATCTCTGAGGGAAAACATAGGTCCCTTAGTCCTGCACTTGGATACGGGTGTTGGATCCGCTTATTGGAGGAATAAAATTTCCTTCCGGATAAAAGGAGAAGATATAAATGAAGCGCTCAACTTACTACAAAAAAAATGGCAAGAATTTGCACCAGGGCAGGCTTTCAGTTATTCCTTTATGGACGATCAGTTTCAAAGCATGTACCACCGAGAACAGCGAATTGGAAAAACGCTGGCCCTATTTGCAGTACTTGCCATCTTTATTGCTTGCTTAGGGCTTCTTGGGTTAGCGGGATTTACGACCGAAAAACGCCGAAAAGAAATTGGCATTAGAAAAGTTTTAGGTGCCTCCATAAGTGGTATAATCTTCCTATTATCTAAAGAAATTGCAAGACTTATTCTTATTGCATTCTTATTAGCAAGTCCCTTAGCCTGGTGGTTTATGGATGGATGGCTTCAAAATTTTCAGTACCGGACCCCATTTGGAATGGATGTTTTTGTAATAGCTGGAGCTATCACTTTCTTAATTGCTTGGCTAGCCATGAGCTATCATGCCATCCAAGCCGCAACCGATGATCCAGTGAATTCCATACGATACGAGTGATAATTTTATTTTTATCAAACAAAGTTTTAAAATTAATGAGGGGTTAAAAAATAAAAGCTATGATAAAGAACTACCTTAAAATTGCCCTTAGAAATCTCCTAAAACATAGATTTTATTCCCTGTTAAACCTACTGGGATTAGCAGTAGGTATGGCCTGCTGTCTGTTGATTTTCTTCTACGTTCAGTTCGAAATGAACTATGACAGCCACCATCCCAAAATCGACCGCCTATATAGGGTATACTTAGATTTCACCCTTAGGGGAGAAGATAAAAAGGAGGCCATTCTTTCCTACCCTGCTGCAGAAGCCTTAAAAAATGATTTTCCGGAAGTAAAACAGTCAACAAGAATCCGAAAATGGTTTAGTGGTCTGATCAAATACAAAGACAACAGCCATAAAATAGAAAAAACGGCCTATTCTGACCCCAGCCTGCTTGAGATGTTTTCCATTCCTCTGATAAAAGGTGACCCCAAAACTGCTTTATCCGAACCAAATACCTTAATTATTGATGAAGAAACTGCCTCAAAGATATTTGTTAATGAGGATCCTCTGGGTAAAACTATTCTTTTAGACAACCGCCGCAATTATAAGGTAAGCGGGGTATTTGAAAATATCCCTGAACAATCACATTTTCATTACAGTGTTTTCTATTCCATGGCTGCCAGGAAGGTCCGGCCCAATGACCAAAGCTGGATGAGCTCCAATTTCATCACTTATATAGAGTTGAATGAAAATGCCTCAGCCAAAGAGCTTGAAGGCAAACTGGAAGATTTAGTAAATAATTATGTAAAACCGGAATTTGAACAAAAGCTGGGAGTCAATTTGGAAGAAAATATTCAGGGAGGGAACCGCCTTAATTTTAAACTACAACCGGTGAAGGATATACACCTAAAGTCTTCTATGCTGGCTGAGCATGAACCAAACGGTAGTATGACGGTAATTTATGTATTCTCGGCCATTGCGATTTTGATTCTATTGATCGCATGCATCAATTACATGAATTTAGCCACTGCCTGCTCTGTGGAACGAGCCAAAGAAGTGGGTATTCGTAAGACTATGGGGGCCCTTGGAAAGCAACTGGTGGGACAGTTTTTATCAGAATCCCTCCTCCTTAGTATTCTGTCCCTTTGTCTGGCCATTGGTTTAGTAGAACTGAGTCTGCCTGCTTTCAATCAACTTGCAGAAAAATCCATTAGCACCCATTACTGGAACAATTGGCCTTTACTCCTTTCAATTGGAGGAATTATTCTACTAGTAGGCATTATTTCAGGAAGTTATCCGGCCTTTTACCTGTCTGCTTTTAATCCTGTTAAGGTTCTAAAAGGAAGTCTAAATAAAAGCTCAAAGACAGGAAATTTTCGTAGTTCATTGGTTGTCTTTCAGTTTGGTGTATCTATATTCTTATTGGTAGCCACCACTGTCATTTACAAGCAGCTCGGTTTCATCCAAAATGCAGATCCAGGATTTAATAAAGAACAAGTACTTATTCTTCATGATGCCTATGCCCTGGGAAATCAGGTCCAACCATTCAAAGAAGAACTTTTGAGGAGTTCTCTTTTCAAATCTGGGACTGTCTCAGGTTATTTACCTCTTCCTAGTCCCGACAAATCCATGAGTGGATACAGCCCGGAGGGGCAACAATCCGAAAATGGCTTATTCAATATGCGACAATTTTATACAGATTATGACTATGTAAAAACTTTTGGAATGAAACTGGTACAAGGACGTTTCTTTTCCCCTGACTTTCCTTCTGATTCCTCAGCAATTGTGATCAATGAAGTAGCCGTTAAGAAACTAGGATATGTAAACCCTTTAGGCAAAAAAGCCTATCCAAATGGAGATAAGGAAGGAAAAACCATTATTGGAGTAGTAAAAGATTTCAATTATGAATCCATGAGAGAGGATATCAGTCCTTTGGCTTTTTATTTAGGTAGAAGTACAGGTAATATTTCCTTCCGTATCGATGGAAACCGTGCTTCGGAAGCTATTACTTTACTTGAAAGCCAATGGAAACAAATGGCTCCAGGAGAACCATTCCAGTATTCCTTCCTTGACGACCGGTTTAACAAAGTATATCAGGAAGACCAAAGAACAGGAGAAATCGTTGCTGTATTTTCGGGTTTAGCTATTTTTATTGCTTGCTTGGGGCTATTTGGTCTAGCGGCCTTCACTGCAGAAAAACGCCGAAAAGAAATAGGTATACGTAAGGTGCTTGGATCTTCCATTCAGGCAATCGTGGTTCTGCTTTCCAAAGATTTTGTAAAACTCGTTTTAATTGCATTTGTGATCGCCTCTCCTATCGCTTGGTGGGTCATGAATGATTGGTTGCAAGCATTTGCCTTCAGAACTTCTTTGGGACCGGGCGTATTTGCCATAGCGGGATTACTTTCCTTTTTAGTGGCATGGATCACCATGAGCTACCATGCTATAAAAGCGGCAACAGATGATCCAGTAAATTCTATTCGATATGAGTGATATTTTTATTCAATCAGGTAGGAGTAATCACCCAAGGGTTCTAAACTTTCGAGGGGGAGAAACTATATACCGTCCGTCAGCGAACGTAATTGTCTTCTATCGGACGGAATCTCTCGAAAAATGCTTGTTTAGGGAGCTTTAAAGCCTTTTTTTTGTGGCATACTTCTTGGAAAGTTCCAGTTGTACAACTTATCATTTTTCAGCTATGCTCAAAAACTACGTTAAGATTGCTTTTCGAAATTTAATTAAGCATAAATTTTATTCTATTATAAATATCATGGGCCTTGCTGTTGGTCTAACTTCCTGTATGCTGATCTTTTTATGGGTACAGGATGAATTAAGCTATGACAAACAGCACGACGACTTGAATCGTTTGTATAGAGTCTACGTGAGCTTCAACTGGGAAAATCCTTATAAGCAGGCTAATATTCCTTCATTATTTGCAGCAACATTAAAAGAGGAGTTTACAGAAGTGGAGCAAGCCGGAAGATATAAAGGCTTAAGTAGTGCCCTTTTGACTTTTGGTGAAAACTCCTTCAAGGTTGAACGCTTTACTTATGCGGATTCCACTTTATTTCAATTACTCAAATTGAACTTTTTAGAAGGAAGTGGAAAAGTCGCCTTAAAAGATCCTAATGGTATTATTCTAAATAAGAGTTTAGCAAAAAAAATATTTGGAAAAGAAGAGGCTCTCGGCAAAATTTTACTACTAGATCATGAAAAAGCGATGAGGGTGACTGGAGTTTTTGAGGATATGCCTCAAAATACGCATATCAATTTTGAGGCTTTTGCTTCTGTTCAAGTTATGGATGAACCGACTTATGAAAGTTGGACAGGTTTTAACTCTTTTACTTATGTAAAATTAAGAGAGGGAGTTAGCCCTGAAAGCCTGGAGAATAGATTTAAAGAAGAGATTGTTCGAAAGCATTATGCTCCCTTACTAGAAGAATGGAAGGGAAAGAGTTGGGCTGAGCTTATGGAAGAATATGGACAAGCAGAAATTTCTTATCACTTGGAGCCAGTGAAAGATATTCACTTGTATTCGAAGAGTGATGGGCCAGGAAGTGAAGAAGGGATTATTTTCGTATACATTTTTTCTACAATTGCCCTTATTATTTTAATTATTGCTTGTATCAATTATGTAAATCTTGCTACTGCTCGTTCCGCTGATCGTGCAAAGGAGGTGGGGATGCGGAAAGTACTTGGTGCCTATGGTCAGCAGTTAAAAGGGCAGTTTTTAGCAGAGTCCCTAATATTAAGTCTTGTGGCATTTGCTCTGGCTCTTCTATTTGTCGAAATTAGTTTGCCTGCTTTTAATCAATTGGCCCAAAAGTCGCTGCTAGTTAATTATACAAATAATGGTCTTTTTTGGTTGGTAGGTAGTGGACTAACCTTACTCTTAGCCATTTTAGCAGGGGCTTACCCGGCTTTCTATTTATCCTCTTTCCAGCCGGCAGCTGTATTGAAAGGAAGTGTTAAATCAGGAAGAAAGGGTGGAAAGCTAAGAAACCTTTTAGTGGTGATGCAGTTTGGGGTCTCTATATTTCTAATCGTTGGCACAGTTGTAATTTATAAGCAACTTTCCTTTGTTCAAAAGTCTGATCCTGGTTATGATCGAGAACAAATTCTTGTTTTACAAGATCCTGATCTTTTGGAATCGGACATTAATGCTTTCAAACAGCAAGTGTTAGAAAATTCTCTCTTCAAGGCAGCGAGCATAAGTGGATATATTCCTGTTGTAAATGATTATTTCGGTTTTAGCCGGAATAGCTATGAAGAAGAAGTTAGTAAGGAAAGTGTCGTACTGAATGATTTTACCGTTGACTTAGATTATTTGGGTACTTATGGTATGGAGATGGCTTTGGGGCGTTTTTTTTCTGCCGAATATGGTTCTGATTCCACGGCCGTAGTTATAAATGAAACAGCGGTAAAAAAATACGGCTTAGAAAATCCTATTGGAGCCAGGATTAGTGGAGGTTATGAATTTAATGAGGATTATAAACAAGCACCATATTTTCATATTATTGGGGTAGTAAAAGACTTTAATGTAGGTTCTCTTCGAGAAGAGGTAAAACCCCTAGTAATGCATTTAGGTCAAAATAATCGTATGATGACCTTTCGCTTCCAGGGAAATCAAGCAAAAGCAGCCATTAGCTATTTGGAACAGAAGTGGAAGGAAATGGCTCCTGGTCAACCTTTTAATTATAACTTCTTAGATGATACTTTTGATCAATTGTATAGAAGTGAGCAGCAAACAGGGAAAATGATCGCAACCTTTTCTGCTTTAGCAATTTTTATTGCCTGTTTAGGGCTTTTTGGTCTAGCTGCCTTTACTGCAGAACAACGAAAAAAGGAGATTGGAGTAAGAAAGGTACTGGGCTCATCCACCAAAGGTATTGTTTTGCTATTGTCCAAAGACTTTGCAAAACTGATTTTAATTTCTTTTATCATCGCTAGTCCTATTGCTTGGTATGTGATGAACGACTGGCTACAGGGATTTACCTACCGTATTTCTATTGGTATAGGGGTATTTTTAATTGCAGCAGGACTTTCCTTTTTCGTAGCCTGGTTAACCATGAGCTTTCATGCCATTAAAGCGGCAACTGATGATCCGGTGAATTCTATTCGGTATGAATAATATATTTAATTAGGTATTCCCAGGGCTATTGAGCCCTGGGAATAATAAAAGAATCAAAATTATATTTAAAAACTTCTTAAAAAACCCCTTGAAATGATCCCCATATGGAGTTCTCGATTAATCCC
>NZ_SMMB01001132.1 GCF_009711365.1 Xanthovirga aplysinae
GAATCGGTTCCTCCCAAAATGTACGGTGGGACAGAAAGAATTGTATCTTACCTAACCGAAGAGCTGGTTAGGCAAGGTCATGATGTGACTTTGTTTGCTTCTGGGGATTCTCAAACTTCCGCTAAATTAGTTTCAGGTTCCAAAGAAGCCTTACGGTTAGGAAATTGTATAGACCCTTTGGCTCCACATGTTACAATGTTACAAGAAGTATTGGAGCGTTATCATGAATTTGACGTAATTCATTATCATATTGATTATTTACATTTTCCGGTATCCAAGCTGATTCGAAATCCTCAATTAACTACTTTACATGGGAGATTAAACATACCAGAATTGTCTCCTCTGTATGAAAAATTTGGAGAGATGCCTGTAGTTTCAATTTCCAATGACCAAAGATTGCCTTTACCGTTGGCAAATTGGACAGAAACAGTTTATCATGGTTTACCATTAGACCTTTATGAATTGGGTAAGGGAGATGGGGATTATGTTGCTTTTATTGGCCGTGTATCTCCTGAGAAACGTCTGGATCGTGCCATTGCAATAGCAAAAAAAGCGGGAATAAAATTGAAAATTGCAGCTAAGATTGACAAGGCAGATCAGGAATATTATGAAAAAGAAATCCAGCCTTTGATGAATGACCCTCTAGTGGAATATGTGGGGGAGATTGGAGAAAAAGAAAAGGTTGACTTTTTAGGAAAAGCAAAAGCACTTTTGTTTCCTATAGATTGGTCCGAACCTTTTGGTTTGGTAATGATCGAGTCCATGGCTTGTGGAACGCCTGTTCTTGCCTGGCCATGTGGTTCGGTGAATGAGGTGGTAGATGAAGAAAAGACTGGATTTATTGTTTCCTCTATAGAAGAAGCAGTAAAAGCTCTTGAAAAAATTGAAAATATTGATCGGGTAGCATGTAGGAAGCAATTTGAAAAGCGCTTTAGTGTGCAAAGAATGGCCGCCGATTATTTAAATGTATACAAAAAACTTATTGCTTCAAACAAATCAGGTAGTCTAAAAAGTTTACTATTAAAACAAGTGTCAGACGTTTCCTTATACAGTAAAATGTAGGTAGGGGAAGGAGCTGCAACCATTAGACTATATGTTTTTAGCATTTGGAGCATATGAAGCATAAAGAGACCTTTATAAAGGACGATCAATATTACATCCTTGCCTCTTCCTCTTATACAGATGACCGGGTAAGGGTTCTCAATTATGGTAATACCTTTGGTGTATTTGATCGCTGGGGCGATATCAAGCGAATAAGTAAACAATTGCAGGGCATTTACCATGAGGGTACACGTTTTGTAAGTGACCTGGAATTTCGTGTGAATGATCACCGACCTGTCTTATTAAGCTCTACGGTTAAATATGAGAATGAAAGTCAGTCGGTAGATTTAACTAATCCTGATATTGCATTAAGTGATGGGAGCCGGATTCTTAAAGGGAGTATTCATATAGGCCGAAATAAGTTTCTGAAGGAAGGTGTGAGTTATGAAGTTTTTCACTTTCAGAACTTTAATCAAAAATCTTACGATTTAAAACTAAGCTTTGCCTTTGATGCTGACTTTAGAGATATTTTTGAGGTAAGAGGAATTGCCAGAAAGGAAAGAGGATTACTATTGCCTTTGGAAATATTTAATGAATCTGATTTGAAATTGAGTTACACAGGCCTTGATCATTTGACCCGTGCAACCAATATTCACTTTAGTCCTAAACCGGAGAGAATTGACCATAAGGAAGTGATCTATAATGTGACTCTAGCCCCTCAAAAATCTCTTTTCATTTATATTACAATGGTTTTTCAGTTAGGGGAACAAAAGATTGAGGTGGTTCCTTATCAAGAGGCTTATGAGAGTATCATGAGTGACCTTTCCTGGGGAAAAGAACAAATAGCTCATATTTATAGTAGCAATGAACAATTTAACGATTGGATAAATCGCTCCAAATTTGATCTTCTTTCTTTACTGACCTCTACTCCCTATGGTAAATATCCCTATGCCGGGGTTCCCTGGTACAATACGGTTTTTGGAAGGGATGGAATCATCACTGCTTTGGAAACTTTATGGATAGATCCTGAAATTGCACGTGGTGTATTAAGGTTCTTGGCCTATAACCAATCTGAAAAAGAAAACTCCTTTCAGGATGCGGAACCTGGAAAAATACTCCATGAACTGAGAAGTGGAGAAATGGCTGAAATGGGAGAAATTCCATTCAAAAGATATTATGGGACAGTTGACGCTACTCCTTTATTTTTGGTGCTGGCTGGGAAATATTTCAGACGTACCGCCGATGAAGAAACTATTACAGAAATTTGGCCTCAAATATTAAATGCCCTCAAGTGGATAGATACCTTTGGCGATTTGGATAAAGACGGGTTTGTTGAATACCAGCATAAAGAAGAAAGTGGCCTTACGAATCAGGGCTGGAAAGATTCCCATGATTCGGTTTCTCATAAAAATGGTGATTTGGCTGAAGACCCTATTGCTCTTTGTGAAGTGCAAGGATATGTTTACGAAGCTAAAATGGAAGTTGCCTTTCTTGCCCACAAAATGGAGGATGCCGCCTTGTCAGATAGGTTAATACAAGAGGCTCAACTTTTGAAAAAGAAATTCAATGAAAAATTTTGGGATGAAGAATTGGGGTCGATAGTGTTAGCATTGGATAAAAATAAAAAGCCATGCCGGGTTAAATCCACTAATGCCGGGCATTGTCTGTTTTCGGGAATCGTTGATGAAGATAAGGCAGGTCGCATTGTGGAGTCCTTACTTAGTTCGGAGATGTATTCAGGTTGGGGAATAAGAACTTTGGCCATGGATGAAAGCCGGTACAACCCTATGTCTTATCATAATGGTTCGGTTTGGCCACATGATACAGCCATGGTTGCCTTTGGAATGTCACGTTATGGTTTTAAACAGGAAACTCTGAAAATAATGGATGGCTTATTCAATGCCGCTATTTTTATTGATTTATTTCGAATGCCAGAGTTGTTTTGTGGATTTAGTGCCAGAAGGGGAGAAGCTCCTACAGCATATCCTGTTGCCTGTTCTCCTCAAGCGTGGTCTGTAGCTGCGGTTTTCTTTTTATTGCAGGCCTGCTTGCAGATTGAAATTGATGCCATTAGTAAAAAAGTTCGGTTTAGTAGACCTGTTTTACCCAATTTTGTCAACTCAGTGAGAATATCTAATTTGATGTTAGGAAAGGAAAAAATGGAGTTGGAGTTGTTTCGCTTTAATAGTGATGTTGGGGTTAATGTATTGAAGAAACCAGAAGATTGGAATATAAATATTATCAAATAGATTTTTGGAAGATAAAAAGTTTTGAATAAAGAATGAGTCATCGAAGTGCTTTCCTCATACATTTCTTGATCATTTAAGGATAAGAGAGAAAAGAGACGCAAATTTTTGCGTCTCTATAATTCCTTTTAATTCATTTCACATACACAATGAGGAAGCATAAAACTTTGGGTTTCTGCATGGAAGTCGAAATTAGAATTATATCCATCTAATTCCCAGAAGAATTTTGTACGAGGTCGATTATAGTTTCCAATTTCATTCATAGTTTCTGTCTCATAAAGTCTTCCATTAACCATAGTGAGGGCCACAGAATTGGTATTTTGAATGTTGTTCAAAGGATCTTTATCTAGAACTATCAGGTCTGCTAATTTTCCAACCTCCAAAGACCCTAAATGGTCCCCCATTCCAATATATTCTGCTCCGTGAAGGGTGGCCGCCCTTAATACTTCCATATTGGTCATTCCTCCTTGCTGAAGCATCCACATTTCCCAATGAACTCCCAATCCTTGTAATTGGCCGTGTCCGCCCACACAAACTTTTACACCATTGTCCACCAGCTTTTTTAGAGATCGAGAGGTGAGGATATGGCCGTTTTCATATTCTTCCTCAGGGGCTTTTGTTCTATGGCGTGAGCGGGCATCAATTACTGCTCTAGGGGTATATTTGAGTAATTTTTCATTTTCCCAAACATTCGTTTTTTGATACCAATAATATTCCCCACTCAATCCTGCGTAATTTACAATTAGGGTTGGGGTATTGGCAGTTTTACTAGCCGACCATAAACTCACTACATCTTTATAAAGTGGAGCCACGGGCACATTATGTTCTATACTGGTGTGTCCGTCGAGAATCATAGTCATATTATGAAAGAAGGTGGAACCTCCCTCAGGGTATACCATGATACCTTCTTCCCTTGCTGCCTTAATGATTTGTTGTCTTTGCTCCCGACGTGGTTGATTATAGCTTTTTACAGAGAATACTCCAAAGGCTTTGGTTCTTCTTATGGTAGATCGAGCATCATCCAAATTTTTAATCGGGGCTTTGAAGTCTCCATCTGCACCATATAAAATGGTACCTGTAGAAAAAATTCTTGGTCCCACCATATTTCCAGTTTTCACCATTTCAGATTGAGATAGGGCCATTTCTGAGTTGGAGGAAGGATCATGAGTGGCGGTGATCCCAAACGCCAGGTTGGCATAATACGGCCAGTCTTTTTGGGGACTTAAACCTGTTCGGAAGGCATTTAAATGTGCATGGGTATCAATGATACCGGGCATAATGGTTTTCCCTTCCACATCAATTATTTTGGCATCCTCCGGTATGGTTACTTGGTTAGCAGGTCCAATATCGAGAATCTTATTATCCTTTATGAGAATTACTCCTTTTTCAATGACTTTTTCCCCATTCATGGTGATGAGTTTTGCTCCATTAAACGCAATTAACCCCTTTGGGCGGTCAGAATTTAGAGTCAAGTTGATGTGCAACGAATCTTTTTTGATTTCAGGGATACTGTCGGCTGCACCTTCTACAAAAGTGAAGGCATCTTTTAAGGCAACGGAATAAAGGGTATTTCCCAAAGTATAGTGTAATGATTTGTTATCACTTGACCACTGTAAATTTATTCCCGCATCATCTGAGACTTTAGCCAGAGGTAGGGCCTCTGTATCCGCAGATAATTCAAATGATTTCCCACTCTCTGCAAATGGCATAATATATACCTGATGTAGCTCGCTAAATGCCAACCATTGATGGTTCGGGCTTAAGGTGTACTGATTGGCGTATTTTGAATGGAAATGTGTTTTTTCATCCTCTCCTGATAAGTCTATACTTTTGAAATTTTTGTCCAGCTCACCAAAAATGGAGCCACCGGTTTGGTAATAAATGCGATCTCCTTTTGCATTAAATTTGGGGTTGGTCCCTTCTGAAGTTATAAATTGAGGCTTTTTATCTTGGATGTTCATCCAATAAATCCCAGGATCTACGGAATATGCCTGCCCAAAGGTTAGGCCTCCTCTTTCTTTTCGGTATACAATATGGTTTCCGTTGGGAGAAAAAGCAGGTTCCCGAAAGATACCTTTCTCTTTTGTAAGCTTAATGGCTTTTCCTCCTTTTAAAGGAATTCTCCAAATGGCTCCTCTATTCTCGTCATTCCAACTCACAAAAACGATTTGTTTTCCGTCAGGGGAAAAATTGGGTTCAAATTCGAAGTCAGTAAAAGTAGTAAGACGTTGTGGTTTCCCATTAGGTAGTTGTTTTTTCCAAAGTTTTCCTGCTGCATTAAATACCAACCACTTGCCGTCAGGTGAAGTAACAGCATGGCGAATAACATGGGCTTCAAAAGTGTCAGGGTCAGGGTTATTTTTAAATTGAAGAGCATCTACTATTTGATGTTTTGCTTTTGTCTTAAATGGAATTATCTGGGCAGAACCATTTTCGGTATTTATTTTACGAATTTTACCCTTTGCCCATATCACAACATTCTTATTGTCGGGCATCCAGTTAAACCCTGGATAAACTCCGAAAATGGCCCAAGCTTCTTGTTGATCTTTTGAAAGTTCTTCGTAAACAGGGCGTTGAATTCCTGTTTCTAAATCTTGAATAAACAAAACAGATTTTGTTCTTACTCTTCGAATAAAAGCAAGCTTTTTACCATCAGGTGATGCTTGAGGTCTTACTGCTCCTCCGGGGCCAGATATGAAATTTTTTGTTTCTCCTTTTTCCCGGTCGTAGCGACGAATAATATAAATCTGGCTGTTAGGATCTTTGTTGTATTGAAAATATCCTCCTGGATACATGTCTTCACTAAAATACACATAGCGTCCATCAGGGCTCACCCAAGGTTCGTTTACATCTTGTTGGTCGTTTTTACGTTTGGTTAGTTGTATCCCTTTTCCCCCACTGATATGATACATCCAAATTTCTCCTGCACCCAGAGATCGTTCTGAAGTAAAATGTTTTCTGGCAATTAGATATTGTCCATCTGGTGTCCAAACTGGATTGTTCAATAAACGGAAATCTTCTTTTGAAACCTGGTGAGCTTGTGAACCGTCGTTATTCATGATCCAAATATTATCACCACCACCAGCATCACTGGTAAAGGCAATTTTTTTTCCATCTGGGCTGAATCGTGGTTGTACTTCATAAGCATGACCTGATCGCAAGAGAATAGCTTCTCCTCCCGTTATGGGCATAAGGTAAATATCCCCAAGCAGGTCAAAAACAATTTGTTTTCCATCAGGGCTAACATCTAGATTCATCCAGGTTCCTTCATCTGTTTCTATGGTAATCTCTTTAAAGGGTTTATCGGGTTGGGTAACATCCCAATTGTCATTGCTGTCCTGGCCATTTGTGGTCAGAACAATGCAAAGAGCTAAAAAAAGGGAATAGAATTTTTTCATAAGTGATAAATAATTTGGTTGTTTTGTTAAACTAATTGATTGCCTAAAATTTTCTTAAAAAAATAGGATTAGAATAAATTTTGATATCTATAAGAGGAAATTTCAAACAAAAATATTAGCGCTAAATATATCAAATTAATTGAAACGAATTGCGTAATAGGAGAATATTAGAATAAAAAAGCTACCTGATTTGTTCCGTTTTCAATCTAATGCTTTTAATATTAGAATTGATGGGTTTTTTCTTCATTAAGGGAATCCGGAAAAGCCGATTTAAACGCCATATTGATATCGAAAAGGATAGGATAAATTAAAAGCACCTCATTAGAGGTTCCTACCTAAATTTGGACATTGACTCGAGTTAATTTTATCTTTGAATGCTTTGCAATATAATTCAAAAATTGAAAACAAGTTTAAATAAAAAGATTAGGAATTTGCTAAGATAGGGATGTCATTATAGGATAATGTTACAAATTATCTAATAAAAAATCCTACAAACTGCTATAAGTGTAAAATAAGGTTTAGAAATTAGGCTGAAAAATCATGGTTTTCCCTTAGGATAAAATACCATCAATAAGGCAGGTAACAAAATAAGGTCGGCCAGAACAGCAAAAAGAAGGGTAAGGCTGGTGAACAGTCCAATATAGAAAGTTCCTAAAAAATTGGAAAAAGTAAGGGTGAGAAAGCCCCCACAAAGGATGATGGAGGTGACACTTATGGCTTTCCCGGTTGATAAATAAGTACGTTTTAATGCATATAGCATAGATTTTCCCTGTTTTCTCTCCATTTGAAGCCTTCCTAAAAAGTGAAGGCTATCATCTACCGCAATTCCGAAGGCAATGGTGAAAACAATGGAGGTAGACAATTTTAGGGGTACACCAAAAAAGCCCATAATCCCAGCGGTAAGAAGTAGGGGAAAGATATTAGGTATAAGGCAAAAGAAGGCTATTCCGATGGAACGATAAATAATTCCTACAACAAGAGACACTAGCAAAAAAGCAAGGGTAAGACCTTTTATAAGATTTTTAGTTACTAGCTGGTGGTTTTTTTCTATTAAGGTGGCAGAGCCCGTAAGTTTGTAGTTTATGTCTTTCGGGTTCAAAGAATTCATGAAGCGTTGTAATTTTATATTCCTTTTGGAAGAAGCATCACTTCCAATGTCTGCCATTCTTCCGGCAACTCTTGCTTCCATCTCATTTTTACTGACAAACTTGTAGAGAGGAGAATTTAAACCTGCTTGTTTTAGGCGTCTAATAATTTTCTTCAGTTTTTTTCCTTTGGGGATTTGATAGTATTCCTTAGCTCCACCATGGTAAGCCTGGTTAAAGGATTTGATTACTGAAACAGGTGAATTTACAAATCCTACTCCATATTCGTCTTCAAGAAAGTCATCCACTATATCAAGGGTTTGCAGTACCTCTTCATCTAATACAGATGAAGAATCTTTCAGGCTAATGGACATTTCAAATGGACGGGCACCAAAAAACTGTTCTTCAAAAAATTTATAGTCTTGCTTTAGTTGATGGTTGCTTTTGAGGTCCTCCAAAATATAATTGTTGGTCCTAATTTGAAGGATTCCCCATAAACCGCCCCCAGCCAGAAGAAGGCAAATGAGAAGAATTGTCTTTTTATATTTTAATAATTTTAAGAACATATAATGAAGGATTCTGGACCAAAAAAGTTCATGTTGTTGCTTTCGAACAATTCGAGGACGTTTTAGTAAATTTAGAGCCGCCAGAAGGAAGGTGAAGCTTAACAAAAGGCATAGTCCAACCCCTATAGCAGAATAAATACCTAAATCTACTACTGGTTTTACATTGGAACTCATGAGGGTTAGGAAACCTATGGCGGTAGTGATGGCTGCTAAAAAAGTGGGAAGGCCAACACATAAATATGCGTTTTTTATCGCCATCCAATTTTCCTTTTTGAGCCTTAATTCTTCTAGGTATTTGGATACCAAATGAATGACGTAGGAAATACCAATCACCATCATGGTGGTAGGGATCACGTTTAAAATAAGATCCATTGGTTTATTGGTGAGTTTCATAAAGGAAAAAACTCCTAGGATGCTGAGTCCCACCACTACCAGTGGAAAAATCACTCCCCAAAGGGACCGAAAAGTTAAAAACAAGATAACGACGGTAAAAATAAAAGAAAGGGAAACGAAAAATAGGGCTTCTTTTTTAATCAATTTGATGTAAAATACCTGATTAATAACTCGACCGGCGTAGTGTGTCTCGTCAAATTGA
>NZ_SMMB01000993.1 GCF_009711365.1 Xanthovirga aplysinae
GACTTCATTGCTTTTCAAATCGATTCGAATCCGCTTAAGAAATTCTTTAAAATCCTTATTCATTGTGAGTTTGTTGATGGTGTCCCAATCGAGCGTTTCTTTAACTTTAGCCGGAAATAGTCTTTTGGAATCGTTGGGGTTATCTAGATTAAGTTGAAGGATTCCTATGCCAAAAGCCGAGGATAAACGAGAGAGTTCTTCAAGGAAGTCTTCTTCCTCTGAGATTTCTGAAGCTACCAAATAACTTTCGTTGGCCCAAGAAGAATTGGAAACTGTTTGAAAAAACTTTTCTCTTAGTGTCGAAAAATTGAGGCTCCGTTTAAGTTCAAAAGAAATGAGTTTTACGGAAGTATTGCCGATAGCTGAACTAAGGTTTAACACCTCCTCGTCCCATTCGCCAATTGGAAAAACACAGCCTACCATGTCGGGGTGTACCCACTCACCAAACGTTTTTTTGCTGGACTTAGAGTGGTTGATGGTTTTAGTATGGCATTTCAAATGGTAATAGGCGTAGTGTGCCAGGTAAGGGTGTAGGTCTTTCTCTAAAAATGGTTTTGTTTCATACTTTGGCTTTTCCTCATCTATGATTTGCCCTTCTTCATAGGCTCTAAGGTTTTTATATTCCTTTTTTGCCAAATAAAAACGTTTGGGCCTTTTTCCAACTGTTTTAAAGGGACCTTCAGGATTATCCCTCGAAATGACGTAAAGGTGAGCCGCCAGAGTGGCCGAAGGGGTTTTACCATTGCTTCCCAGCTGGTCTACTAAACCTTTTTCTGTAGCCTTTTGCCAGATTTCATTCGCAGATAGTGGGTTTTCTTCTTGTCTTAGGATTTCTTCGGCTAGTTCTAAAAAGGTCATAGAGGATGTTTTAGCAAAAAAATAGGTTTTAAATATAGAGATTAGAGCATGGATTTGCAATTTAAATCTTTTAATTAAGGGGAGAAAATAACATGAGCTTTGGGGTGGGGAACTTAGGCAGTTTTTATATCCCATTTATACTTATCGAATAATTCAATTTTAACTCTTCGATAATTATTTCTTTTATTCTCTGGTATGGAATTTTGGCAAATTTAGAATTTTCTTTGTCTTCAAAAGTTTTCTTTGCAAAACGGAAAGGTTCTTTCAATCCCCTATTTTTCTTAGAAAGGTGTGCTGTATCCCTTAAACAATCATAGTACGCTCTTTGGGCAATACGACCACCAAGAAATTCAAAACTTTTTTTCTTACCTATATAATTTGAGGTTGTCTCATTTGATTTTTCTAACCATTCAGCAAATGAAGTAGGTAGAGATTGTAATTTACTCTTAATTCTATGTTTTTTTAATACAAACTCATCCAAATACTTTTTATCGATACAAATGCTTCTGAATTGAGAGAAATAATTATCCCGTAATATTTGTGAAAGAAAATCTAAAGTTTCCCTTCTGGCAGGTGTAAAATGTTGTTCTTCATCAAATTCAATAATTCTACTCTCCAATATGGGATGATTAATAACTAGACCATCTACATAATGTGAAAGACTTGCTGAGGTAAAACCAAAAGTTGACTTCAAAGCCTTCAATATTTTTAGGTAACAAATATTTACCTCCTCCTTAAATAAATAATCTTTGTAGCCCTTGGAAAGAAATATATGCCTAGAATTAATAGGTTTTCCCAAACTTTTAGAATACAGATATTCAAGACCAACAACTTCCGAAAACGCCTTAAAGAATGTGACCTCATCACTATATTTACTTATAGTTGGCGGCTTCTTTCGTTGGAAAGGTAGTGATACAATTCCTTTAGCTTTTCTTGTTCCTTCTGAAAAGGTTGAAATTGTATTAAATTGATTTAGGATTGCAACAGCTGGAGATTGAACTCTACCGGAAATATACGATTTTGCGATAGCCGTATTGATTGAATTTTCCTTCGTAAACAATTCATATAATTCTTCAACTGAAATCCTTTCCAGATTTGTTTTATTCTCTCTAATAAAGTGAATGCTATCCCCATTTATGTGAATTGAATGGTATTTTTTTCCAGTTATACTTGTAGCTGTTCTAATTCGTGAAAGTTTCTGTTTGAATTCCGTTTGCTCCACCCTTCATTTTTTTATATGCTGTAAATGTAACTGACCAGACAAAAAAGAACAGAAGTAACGAAAGCTTCTTTTTTTTCCAAAATGCTCTACCCCTATTATTTTAGGTTGATATGTAAAAGTATTTTTATCCATTGATGATAATACTTTCTATTTCTTTTTGGGCTTTTGCCATTTCTTCTGCTCCATTCTTTTTTAAAATACTTGATTCTTTGTACAGCTGATTTATTCTTTTTGAGATAATCTTTTGTATCGAGAGGTCAGGTAATGGGATTTTTATTGTTTTCAACTGTTCTATCCCAACTCCAGACTGATTATTCCAGTTTGTACAAATTGAATAGAAGTACCTATGAGATTGGTATAGGTTTAACACACACTTGAGATAACCTGGGTCAACTAATTCATTTTTCACTTTTATAACAGTAATATGATTAGAATAAAAAGCTTGATCTAAATTGTTTTCCCACATAGCAGTTTTACCAACTAGGGCCTGACTATTAGTATTGTTAAATAGAATATCTCCTTTTTTAAGTGTAGGATATTGGTCTAAAAAAGTTGCGGGTGCGTATATATTTCTATGAAAAGACAAAACCCCATGACTCATCATATTAGTCGGTCTAACTTGAACAACCCCCTTTTTATCTAAATTCTGGTCATTTTTCCCCATACCAAACCCAGACCTAAATGAATGAGCAAGATCTTTGATTTTACGGTAATCAAATTTCGACTGAAAAAGAAAGTTTATTTGCTTAGAAAAAAATATTGGGTCAAACCTTCCCCCACTCACTTTGCTCAAAGTAGTGGTGAAAATGCGATTTTGTAAAGAATTATCCTTTTCAGGAAGAGTAATCCCCAATTCTCTCAGTAGGTAATCGTTGATGCTACCTAATAAAGATTGTGCTTGTTGTTCTTTTTCACCTTTTTGTTTGACGGCCTTTTTGGTGATTTCTAATATTTTTTCATCATAAATAATTGGAATTGACATTAATGCTGAATAATCTAAAGCAGGACGAGTGCCACCAGTTGCTCTTCTACTAGCTAATTTCTCTCCAATATCAGAATTTAAGAAAGCAGCCAATACTTTACTTATTTCTATATTGCCAGTCTTTATTACTACCATATGCTGATTAGTATTCCCTATAAAGCCTTCAGGAGCTACCGATGCAACTGCCATTCTTCCTACTCCAGTAATTTTAACCAATAAATCCCCTTCTGAAACTTGACTCCGTTTTAAGTGGCTTTCATGGGTCGCCTTATTAATGTATTTACAATCATCTAAATGTAATTGGCCTGTAGGGGATAAATTCTGTACTCTTAAAAAGGGGATACCATTTTCCTTTGTAGAATAATATTTTTCACTCTCCGTAGTTTTTGGTGTAGCTCCACTAGATACTGATTGAACATAATCTCTTAAAGGTTTGGGGTTATGCTCTTGAACCTTTTCCTCCAGCTCTGATATTTTAGGGATATAATAAAAGGGATCTAAGCGCTTCTCTAGGTTAGAGTGTTTTACAATAAAAACCTTACTACGATCTAACTCTTCACTCAAAATAAATTTGCTCATAGTACTTCCGTATTTAAAATATGAGCAATAAAATTTTGTAATTCTTTTTCAATCAACTCCAACTCATTTTTCCCTGTTGGTTTTCCTGTAGCGTCATAACCAATATCTTCAGCTATGGCCATAAAAATAGGGTAATCTTCTAACTTTTGTTGTTTTAAAGCTAGATAACGGTCGGTTAAGTCTTCTTTTAGATCATTTATTTTTTGATTATACTGATCGGTAATCTCCTTTTTCCAGTCTTTAAATAGTTGAGCTTTTTCTATTGCCTTCTTATCTGTCTCATCTGTGGTATTGTCAAAGCCGTCATGTGTTTTGATGGTTTGTTTTTTAGCCTTCTCAAATTGCTCAATACGCTCTCTATAGAAATTATCGCTTTTTACTTCCTCTTGTAAAGCCCTCTTTAAGTTTTGGTATTTTTCAGTAGTATGAGCTCTCCATTTCCTTAAAAACAGGACTGAGCTTTTGACTCCAGCTCCCGTATGGGCAAAAGCCGTTTGTGGCATGGAAACTACCGCTACAATCCGGAACCACTCTTCAATCTTATCCCGAACATATTGTAAACTACTGTTAGTCAACACACCATCAGGTATAACTATAGCTAAAAAGCCCCCCTCCGTTAAAAAATGCCAACATTGTTCTATGAAAAGAACCTCGGTGCTCTGGTTAGCTCTACCCTGAACTGCGGTATTTTTTAGATCTAGCCAGCTTACATCTTTATTTCCTAAATTATATTGATTTAAATAAGCTTTTTCCGTTTGTTTAACCGTGCTTCCAAAAGGAGGGTTTGTAGCGATGAAATCGAAGCTATTATATTTAAACCCTTGGTTCCCGTTTTTTTTTACCATTACCTCAGCTTTTAGCAAGCCATCTGCGGCAATGACATTGGTATGCCCATCATCGTGAATAATCATATTCATCTTAGCAGTGCGGGCAATCTGTTCGTTAAGTTCAATTCCAAAAAGGTTTTGTTCTGCAAAATCATGCCAATGCCGCCAGTGATTTCTACCTTCCGGAATGCCCCTTTCAGGATCTCCAATTTCATCAGGGTAAAATACACCAGCCTCTCTTCTTACCTTATCTAGAACGTAAAGTAGAAAACCTCCACTACCACAGGAGGTATCTAGAACCCTAGATTCATGAGTAATAGGTAAGCAATTAACAATGAATTTCACGATTGGTCGCGGGGTGAAAAATTGACCAAAATCACCCCGAAAGTAGGACCCCATGAAGGTCTCAAAAGCTTTCCCCTTGCTATCTAAATCCGTCGCGCTAAGGTTAATAGACTCAAGGTAGCTTACCACTGTTTTTACTTTTACATGATTTAGGCGGATATCATCTTTAAAAACTTCAGGATCTTTCTTTTTTCCTTCTGCATAAAGCTCCTTTATTCGATTAAAAAGCTCCTGGGAAATTTTAGCTTCAACCCTAGCAACTTCTTCTTTTGAGGCATGCTTAGAAACGGGTTCATTAAAAACCTGAAAATCATATGGTTCTCCTTTCTTTCTAGCTTTACGTTCATCCCATATTTTACAAAAAATAAGTTTATCAAGCTCATCAAAAGCTTCAGATGGGTTTAATTCTCCACCTGCCCATAATGCATTATGTGCCAGTTTAAAGCGGCGGGTTAATTCATCTTCAGCAATAGTTTCAAGTTCAAAGAATTTTTTCTTTACTGGATCGTCTCCAAAGGGTTCATCTTCTTTCCTACCTCCTTTCACGTATTTATATTTCTCTACTCCAGCCGCCCCAAAAGGAGGAATATCAGGAAGCGTCCTTTTGGCGTCACTATCCCTATCAATTACAAAATATTCATCCCTAATTCCAGAAGTCACCCATAGATATTTCATCATTCCTGGCAAAGCATAAGAGTAACTAGCGGCTTGCTCTACAGCCTGCTTAAATTCTAAATCAGAAACCTCCTGTTTTTTGCATTCTACCACTAGCCGAGGCTGGCTACAGTCTGCATCATTATAAACAACAATGTCTACCTCTTTTGTAGTAGATCCCATAGTAACCGGAACAAATTGCTTTACTCGCTCAGGAGGATAGTTGTAGGAGAAAATTAATTTTAGAAATGTTTCAGCCTGAATTTTTTCTTCAGGGTTTGTGAAATTTCGCTTTTTATTTTGTGTGGTATAAGTTATGTACTTTCGGTCTTCATCTAGCTTAATCAGTCCCTTCTTAATTCCCTGCTCTATTAAATTCATTTTTATTCAAATCTTAATTTAAAAAATGATTCGACGATAGCTTTTCGATTATCTAAAGTGATTTAAATGGCATCCTACCTATTTCAAAGTTTAAGGTGAAAAAGTGACGCCTTTACTCTATTAAATATAATAGCCCTATCAAAAATGATTTTTTCTCCAATATGGCCAATCAATATTTTCAAAAACCAAAAATCTATAGTTGGCTAATATAGTACCCACGACTTTAAAAAATAAAGAAAATTTGAAATAAACTTTTTCCATCAAAAGAAAGAGGGGGGGTAGGATAATTTCAACATAAATTATGTTATAAAATGGATTATGCGCTTCATTTCTCCTAATTTAACCCGCATAAACATTTACTTTTCAATAATTAAAAACACCTCCTAAAAAGAATTTCCTAAAAATAATACTTTAATAAATGATATAGCAACTAACTATAGTTTTACCTTCAAAAATCATGGTTCTAACTAGTACAATTACT
>NZ_SMMB01000099.1 GCF_009711365.1 Xanthovirga aplysinae
TATCAAACACCAAGTTCCTGACCCTCCTACGGGAATGTCCCCTGTTCCATCATCCGAGCCTACCGTAATGAAATTTGTAGACCTCACAACGTCCCCAAATGTGGCCCCTAATTCACTTTCATTTCCAGCCTGCAAAACATCATCTAAATTGAAAGTTGTATTGCCCTCCATTACGGTATTGGCCGCATTTCCGAAATCCCTATTAAATGCAGTGTTTTCAAAGAAATCTCGCTTGTATTCTCCTTCGTGGTCGTGTGTGGTTAGACTATATTCACTATGTGTATGTCCTAATAATGCGTAATTAGCGAATTTAGCAATTAAATCAGGTTGGTTTTCAATATTTCCA
>NZ_SMMB01001088.1 GCF_009711365.1 Xanthovirga aplysinae
AGCAAAGCTTAGCTTGGGTGCTTGGGTTTTTCCAGGCAGGTAAGATTGGGTGGGATAACATTATGGTGTTTTGAATTTGAGGAGAGGATTGCCATTTGGAAGGAGAGGATTATGCTTGAGGTATTTAGCTGCAGAGAATATCGGGCTTTCATTCCAATATTTTACCAGCATTAACTCCGGCACTATTAAGATCATTTATTGAAATTTCTATATCTGATTCTTGCCATGTCCTGTCAGATATAGACTTGGAGGTTTTGGTTTAATAAGGGAGAATCTGACTTCCATTATTTTCAGGAATTTGATGGCGTGAATAAATGCATTTCATTTTTCAGTAAAGGCTACAAATCATCAGCTTGCTTTTTCTAAAATTCCAACCCTTTAACCGTAGTTCTTGGTTATGGAATAGGGGACCAAGGAGTTTTGCCCATTTCAATGAGTAGGTAAAAATCAAAACGCTTAATTTCTTCTATCCAATGATGTCCATTGAGTACCTCTCATTTGCGAAGGATAATCCATAAGGGCCTAGAATTAAAAAGATAAGCATGGGTGAGAAGGAGTATAATGAAAGAAATGAGAACAAAATATATTCTTCTTTTTTTCTTATTTGAAATTCAAATACAGCAGGCTTTTGGACAACTGAGTATAGAGGAATGTTATGAAAAAGCCAGGAGAAATTATCCATTGATTAAACAATACGGTTTAATTAAAAGGGCAAAGGATTATACTTTATCCAATGCAAATAAGGCTTATTTACCTCAATTTAAGGCAGCAGCATTGGAGGCATTTATTGAAGGAATTCCCCCTGCCATTCTGCCAAGGAAATTTAATTTTATAGGCCTGGCCGTACTGAGTCAGAGTATTTGGGACGGAGGCAACACCAAAGCAAAGAAAGCGGTGGAAGTGGCCAATTCTGGAATTGACAAGGCTAATCTGGAGGTTTCTATGTATAGCATTAAGGAGCGAGTCAACAACTTATTCTTCGGGATATTATTATTAGAGGAGCAGCTAAAGCAACTGCAGCTTACTATAAAGAATCTGGAGCAACACCTGGAAAGGACACGTATAGCGGTGGAAAATGGCAAGACCTATCCTACGGATTTGGATGAAATCGGGGTACAGATCCTCAACATAGAGCAGCAAATGACCGATCTAAGACATAATCGATTAGCTTATCTTGAGGTACTTTCAGCAATGATTGGGGAATCGATTGGAGAGCAAAAGAAACTGTTAAAACCAGTGGTCATGGAGAATAAATATCCTTTGTCCATCAATCGCCCTGAATTGAATCTATATCAAAACCAAAAGAAGCTTTATTTGGCCCAACATAAGGTAAATAAAGCAAGCCTTTATCCTTACATCGGGGTAACAGTCCTTGGTTTTTTTATTGTTCCAGGTATAGATATCGCAGGTTCCAGTATTAGTACCGTATTTGTAACGGGAGTGAACCTCTCATGGTCAATAGACGGCCTTTATAAGAATGCAAATAACAAAAAGCTGACAAAGATAAATATACAGAAGGTAAGGGTGGAAAAGGAGACCTTTTTGTTCAATACTAACCTTGAATTAAGTCAATATGAAAAGGAACTAGAGAAATACCATACTTATCTTCAACAAGATCAGGAGGTGTTAAAACTGAAAAAGAAAATCAAGGAAGCTTATGAAGTAAGATATGAAAATGGTGTCAGCAGCATGACGGATTTGCTCGACAAAATCAATGATGAAAATATAGCCCAGCTGGATATGATTTTACATGAAATTCAATATTTGATGTCCGTCTATGAAATTAAGAATACCTCCGGGAATTAAGAGTTTGTCTAAAACAGGGGAGAGAAGGATAAATGCCTGTAGTGAGAGGAGTGTGTATAAAGGATTCCTTGCCTTATTAGTATTGCTGATTTGGTCTTGTGGAAACAACGAAATCCCTACGGATGCAACAGGTGTTTTTGAGGCCACGGAGATCATTGTCTCATCAGAAGTAGCAGGAAAAATTCTTTCTCTTCCTCTAGAAGAAGGACAAATTTTAAAAAAAGAAGTGCTTGTGGCTGTGATCGATAGCACGGATCAATACCTAACAAAGCTTCAGTTGAGAGCCAACAAATATGCATTATTAGCCAGTCGACCTGATCTCAATATTCAACTTAAATCCATTGAAAAGCAAATTGCCAAAAACCAAAGGGATAAAAGGCGGACCGAGAGACTTCTGGCCGGAGATGCCGCCACTCAACAGCAATTGGATGAGATCAACGATCAGCTCCGTATCCTTGAAGCCCAATTAAAGGCGCAAAGCAATACGGTAAGTACCAATGTGGATGCCATCAATGCTCAAAGCAGAGAAGTGGATGTACGCATTGCCCAAGCAGAAGAAATGTTAAAAAAATATGCCATAAAAAGTCCCATAACAGGAACGGTTTTGGTAAAATATGCCGAAGAAGGAGAGTTAGCTACTAATGGTAAAGCCCTTTTTAAAATGGCTGATTTGGAATATATGGTGCTTCGGGCTTATGTGACAGGCAGCCAATTAAACCAATTAAAATTAGGGCAAAAAGTGAAGGTTCTGGCTGAATTTGGAGAAGATGAGCAACGGCCCTACGAGGGAGAAATCCAATGGATTTCCAGTAAATCGGAGTTCACTCCCAAGACCATTACCACCCAGGATGAAAGATCCAATCTGGTCTATGCGATTAAGGTAGCCGTCAAAAATGATGGCTATTTGAAAATTGGAATGTATGCTGGAGTAAAATTTAAGGAATCATGAAGGCAGTAACAGCACAACATATTAAAAAAAGCTATAATGGAGTACAGGCCCTTAAAGGGGTAAGCCTGGAAGTGGAAGAAGGGGAAATATTTGGCATTATTGGTCCCGACGGAGCAGGGAAAACGACTTTATTCCGTATCCTTACTACTCTGCTCTTGCCCGATTCCGGATCTGCCATGGTGAAAGGATTCGATGTGATCAAAGCCTATAAGCTGATTCGGCGAAAGGTAGGCTATATGCCCGGTCGTTTTTCTCTTTATCATGATTTAACCGTGGTAGAGAACCTACGCATTTTTGCTTCTCTTTTCAATACCTCTATAGAGGAGAATTATGATTTGATTAAAGATATTTATCAGCACATTGAACCTTTCAAAAAGAGAAGAGCCGGCGCTCTTTCGGGTGGAATGAAACAAAAATTGGCCCTCAGCTGTGCGCTCATTCATAGGCCAGAGGTCCTGTTTCTGGATGAGCCTACCACGGGCGTCGATCCTCTTTCCAGAAAAGAGTTGTGGGAAATGCTAAAAAAATTAAAAAAACAGGGAATCGCTATCCTGGTTTCTACCCCCTACATGGATGAAGCCAGTTTGTGTGATCGCATTGCCCTGATCCAGCATGGTATTTTTTTGAAGACGGAAACACCTCAAAAGATCATTGCTCAGTTTGAAAACATTTTGTGGTCGGTACACAGTAAGCAGATGTTTCAATTATTGAAGGATCTGCGTAGTAACCCCCATGTACTCAGTTGCTATGCTTTTGGTGATACCCACCATATTACGGTGGAGAAAAAAAAGGCAGCCCCGCATGAAGCTGCCATTACAATAGCAGAATTGGAAGCTTTCTTAAAAGAAAAGGGGCATTTGGACATTAAGATTGACCCTATCCAGGCGGGGATTGAAGATAGTTTTCTAGAATTGGCCAATAAATAAAAGAGAGATGAACGTCATCATAGCAAAAAATCTAACCAAAACGTTTGGGGATTTTATGGCGGTGGATCATATCTCTTTTGAAGTAAAAAAAGGAGAAATCTTTGGTTTTTTGGGAGCAAACGGAGCAGGAAAAACCACAGCCATGCGTATGCTTTGTGGACTGAGTAAACCCACTTTCGGAATGGGGCAAGTGGCAGGCTTTGATATTGTAAAACAATCAGAAAACGTCAAGGCATGCATTGGTTATATGAGCCAGCGATTTGCTCTATACGAAGACCTGAAAGTATGGGAAAACCTACGCCTGTATGGTGGGATTTATGGCCTTAGAAATGCACAGATTAATAGGAAAATAGATGAGATGCTGAATCGTCTGGGATTTCAGGCCGAAAAGAACACCATGGTAAGCGCCTTGCCGCTGGGTTGGAAGCAAAAACTGGCCTTTACTGCAGCCATCTTCCATGACCCTAAAATTGTTTTCCTGGATGAACCCACCGGAGGAGTGGATCCTGCTGCTCGTCGGCAATTTTGGGAATTGATTTATGATACCGCTGATCGGGGCATTACCGTTTTTGTCACCACCCATTACATGGACGAAGCGGAATACTGTAATCGGGTGTCCATCATGGTTGACGGAAGAATAGACGCTCTGGACAGCCCCAAGGCCCTAAAAGAAAAATTTCAGGTGAGTAATATGGAAGAAGTGTTTTTCCAACTAGCCGGCAAGGCAAAACGAAAAGATAGTTGATATGAGACAATTCCTAATATTTGCGCAAATGGAATTCTACCATATCTTTCGGGATCGCTGGACGGCCATCATGTTATTAGCCTTGCCCGTGTTAATGATTATCCTTTTTGGCTTTGGAATTTCTACGGAAATAAAAAATAGCAAAGTGGCTGTATACGATCCATCCCAAGATGTCGCTACCCAAACCATTGTGGATAATTTAGCTGCCAATGCATATTTTGATCTGGAAACCTATGTGAACACCCCGAAGGAGATCGAAACTATTTTTCAGAAATCTGATATTGGGTTATTGGTTGTTTTCAGTGAAAATTTTTATGAAAACCTACTTCATACCGGTGAGGCTCAGGTTCAGTTGATCACCGACGGAACCGATCCTAATACAGCATCTACGCTGGTCTCTTATGCCACCAGTATTATTGAGGAATACCAGGCGGAACTATTAGGGAATGACAAAGGTCCCACTTATCAAATCAGCCCCATAACGAAGTTACTATATAACCCCAACCTGACAGCCGTTTACAATATTGTACCAGGAGTGCTAGGACTTGTTTTAATTCTGATTTGTACCATGATGACATCAGTTTCCATTGCCAGGGAAAAGGAATTGGGTACCATGGAAGTGCTATTGGTTTCTCCTATTTCTCCACTATTAATTGTTCTGTCCAAGATAGCCCCTTACTTTTTGATATCAGTAGTGGATTTGATCAGTTTATTAGTGATTTCCGTTTTTTTGATGGGTGTCCCCATTAATGGAAGCTTCTTTGTGTTAACCTGCCTTTCTCTCTTGTTCATCCTGCTGGCTTTGTCCTTAGGTCTGTTGATTTCCACCATTGCGGAAAGTCAAATGTCGGCCCTTCTTATGTCGGCCATGGGACTAATAATGCCGGTTTCTTTGCTTTCAGGACTGATGTTTCCCATAGAAAATATGCCACTTCTATTACAGGTACTTGCACAATTTGTACCTGCAAAATGGTACATCGATGCCTTACGAGATGTCATGATCAAGGGCCTGGGCTTTTCCTCCATAATCCTAGAAGTAAGCATCCTTCTGGGCATGTTGGTGGTGCTGGTGTTAACCAGTTTGAGAAATTTTAAAGTAAGGTTGGAGTAACTAGGTTGCGAAAGAGTTTAAGATACCAGCTATTTCCATTTACTCATTTATTAGTTATTAATTACCATGTTACGCTATTTACTGGAAAAGGAATTTAAGCAGTTTTGGAGAAGTAAAGCAATGATTCGTACGGTGCTGTTTTTACCCTTCACCTCCCTGATCATTTACCCACTGGTAGCCTCCTTTGATATCAGGAACGTGAAACTCAGCATAGTGGATAATGATAAGGGGATGTATTCACAGCAGTTGATCGAAAAAGCCCGCTCCTCTGGTTATTTTAGAATTACTGATGTTTCAGGGAATTACCGACAGGCCTTAAAAAGTATTGAATCCAATAAAGCAGATATTATCCTGGAAATTCCTCTCAACTTCGAAAGGGAACTGGTAAGAAACGGGCAGGCAGACCTCATGGTGTCTGCCAATGCCGTAAACGGTAATAAAGGAGGATTGGGCACTGCTTATTTGAATCAAATTATATCGGATTTCAATACCGGAATTAGGACCCGCTTACAGCAGAACCCTGATGAACCCATCATTCCCTCCATGGAGATCCTACCCCTTTATCGCTACAATCCTTCTTTGGACTATAAGGTATTTATGATACCGGCACTGATCATCATGATGCTTACCCAGATGATTGGGTTTTTGCCTGCAATGAATATTGTGGGAGAAAAAGAAAGAGGCACCATAGAGCAAATGAATGTGACCTCTGTGAAGAAGTTCACTTTTATTCTGGCCAAACTGATTCCCTTTTGGGTGGCAGGCTATCTGGTTCTGACCATCGGTATTCTGATTGCCTTTTTCTTATGGAAGCTGGTGCCTGTAGGATTTATCGGTACCATTTTCATATTCGCTTCTATTTTTATTCTCGCTTTTTCCGGCTTCGGTTTGGTCATATCCAACTATGCTTCGACCGTTCAACAGGCCATGTTTATGATGTTCTTTTTTGTAATGACCTTTATTTTCATGAGTGGATTGTATACGCCCGTGGCAAATATGCCCGAAGCTGCCCAATGGTTTAGTAATCTCAGTCCCCTTAAATACATCATTGAAGTACTTCGGCTTATCTACCTAAAGGGAAGCTCCTTTTTGCAGCTTTTACCTCAATTCCTGGCCCTCTGTGGTTTTGCTATATTCTTTAATACCTGGGCTGTATTAAGTTATAAGAAGAGTGATTAAGGAGTTATGTTTTTTGGCCTCTCCCTTTAGACAATCTTGGGGCGTCGAATGTTTGGCAAACTGCCCGGCCTTATGGTGGTCCGGCTACCCTTGATCGGAAGAAAGGTTAAGGAATAATCCCTATTAAAAGTCCTTTATTAATAGGTTGAAAAATGGGTTCTTCTATTAATTGAAAAAATTGAGATTAAGCTTTAAATACAATATTGAATTCTCATAGGTGAAAACTTCATTATCATTCCTAAAATACTTTTCCAATTGGTCGCTTAATCGATTTTCAATTTCGCCTATTTCATTGTTGCCTTTCTCTACAACTGAAATGATGTTACTCTGAGTCAATAAGTATTGAATCAATTCTAGTTTGTTTAAAACTATTTCATTTGTAAAGGTTTCTAAGTCTAATCTTTCAAATCCATGTAATCTCAAATTATTCTCGCCCCAATCATATTGGTTATTTCTTGGTGGACTTGGATAGGATTTCAAATAATCTTCTTTGAACCAAGTTGAAAATTGACTATTATCTTTCATTTCCCCTGTGAACCAGTTATTGTAAATGATAAGCCAACCTTCAGCTTTTAATATTCTTGCCGCTTCATTTAAGAATTCATCAATTTTAAGCCAATGTATACCAGAAGAAACTGTTATTAAGTCAATGGAGTTAGATTCAATGGGTAAATCTTCTGCTGGTGCTACGATAAAATCGATTTTATTATTTTTGGGTGCCAAATTCAACATTTGTTTTGCTATATCAGTAGCAGTAATCTTCTTTGAAATGTCTAAAAGTGGGATGGTTGAAAGCCCTGTTCCGCAGGCAATATCAGCAACGTGATCTAATTTGTCTTCTAGTTTTAATTTATTCTTTATTTTATTCACCACTATTTTGTGATAGTAAGGTCTTCCTTTAGCATATCTTTTTGCAGCAGTTTCTGGATCAAAATAATTCATTCTTCTTGCAAGTAATTCTGACAAAAGTCAACTTTTATAAGTTTTAATGCCCTGAAAAATAGCTCGTTAGCTAGAGAAATTAATCGGTTCCTCTGATGCGGGGAACTTCAGCTAACGGCTCGTATAAGAAACCCAAGCCACTACATAAGCACTTTCGCTTCTATTTATATTTGACCGATTTTGATATTAGAAAAGGCGTTTGGATTGCGTAACAAAGGTCCTATGTTTTTTAGCATAGATGTAAAAGCAGCAGTCT
>NZ_SMMB01000779.1 GCF_009711365.1 Xanthovirga aplysinae
CTTGCCCCTTATTAATATTCAAATCATGCGGCATCGGAAAAAACGACTAAGTAAGGAGGATTTTGTTCAAGGGGTTTTGGCAGGGAATAAAACGGTATTGGGTAGAGCTATTACCCTTGTGGAAAGTGATTTGGTTGAGGACCAGCACCTTTCAAGAGAAGTGCTGCAAGAAATTCTTCCCTACAGCGGAAATAGTATTCGACTGGGAATTACAGGAGTGCCGGGTGTGGGAAAAAGTACTTTTATTGAGAGCCTGGGGCAGCATATAACTGAAAAGGGAAAGAAATTGGCCGTACTCACTATTGACCCCAGTAGCCAACGATCTAAAGGAAGTATACTTGGGGACAAAACCCGAATGGAAACCCTTTCTCATCATCCATTAGCTTTTATTAGACCATCTGCTTCGGGAAGTTCTTTGGGAGGAGTAAATAATCATACCAGAGAAAGTGTGTTGTTGTGTGAAGCGGCTGGATATGAAATTATTTTTATTGAAACCGTTGGGGTAGGGCAGTCGGAAACTACCGTTCATGGTATGGTTGATTTTTTTCTTTTATTGATGCTAGCAGGGGCCGGAGATGAATTGCAAGGCATAAAAAAGGGAATTATGGAAATGGCTGATGCTCTTGTGATTACTAAAAGCGATGGAAACAACTTTAAAATGGCTAAAAGGGCCAAAGCGGAATATAAAAGTGCTTTACACCTTTTCCCTCCATCACCTACGGGATGGTTTCCTCCGGTTTTAACCTGTTCTGCCCTGGAAAGTACAGGGATCCAGGAGATTTGGGAGGTAGTTGAAAAATACAAGAAAGATATGAAAGCCAAGGGGTATTTTGATTCCAAAAGACAACAACAGCAGCTTTTTTGGATGCATGAAAATATTCGGGAATTACTTGAAAGTAGATTTTATCAACATCCAATTGTTAGTAAACGATTGGGAGAGGTGGAGAATGAGGTTGGCGCAGGAAAAAAGGAAGCATTTACAGCAGCCCAGGAGTTACTTCAAGCATTTGAAGAAGATGGATTTTCACAAAAAAAATAAGGAAAGAAGTAGGGGCTTCTTTCCTCAAAAAGTTTAACTTTCAAATCATTCGATTTAATTAATTCACCTGGCGCACGTTTGCTGCCCCTGTAGTGTTGGCGTAGAATTTCTCCGGATTTCCCTTAAACCGAATAGATGCTGCACCACTGGCGTTGGCCTCAAATTCTTCCGTTACATGGACCCTAATGGAGCCTGCACCTGAAGATTTTACATTAGCTTTTCTGCTTTCCAAAGCAAGTGCTTTATAACTACCGGCTCCTGATGAATTTACCCACTGTTCATCTGCTTTTCCCTCCAGGGTTAGATCACCGGCACCAGAAATTTTGGCTTTTAAAGATTTAACATCCAATTCCAAATTTGCAGAGGAAGCACCACTAAATTCTATTCCCAAATGGTCACCCTTTAGTGGAGTTTCTCCTTTTACATGGCATGCGCCACTAATGTTTAATTCCTCTAAGTTTTTGTAGGTGATATATAGGGTAATCTTACTGCGATTTTTTTCCCAACGTTTACTTTCATATCGAATTCGTAAACGATCCCCTCTCAATTCTGTAATTACTTTTTCATGTTGCTCTTCTGTTGCCTCCACTTTCAATTTATAAGAATTTCCTTGGGTTAGGATTACCTCAAAAGCTCCTCCAACAGAAAGCTCACTAAATTCTCCTATGGAACGATTTCTAACTTCTCCTTCGTCCGCGAAAGCTTTGATGGGTTGGGCCATTAGGGGTAATATCAGAAGGACTGCGAGAAAGTAGATGTGTGTATTTAATTTTTTCATAACCTAAAATTTTTTCTTAAAGACCCTAATAATTTACGAAGGGTTGCACCATGAAAAAAATAATTTCGAAACTATATAAGTTTATTTTTTCCTTTAAAGAAAGCTACTATCAAGCTCATAAATTTTAGTTTTCTATTCACATTTTTATGATTGAGAATCCCTTTGCCTAAATAGCCAACCATTTTAAACTGTCCTTCCAAATATTTTCGGCTTTCCTCAAACAATCCAAAAGAACCTTTCTTTTGTTTTTGAGGTCCCGCCCAACCTATGGTAAAAGGCAATTGCATCTTTATTAAAATCGGGAGTTTGCCATTGGATAAGCTGACAGCCTTCCGCTTTAGCAAAATCTTTCACCTGGTTCATCATTTTTAAACCTATTCCCCTTCCTCTCATTTCCTCTATGAGGAAAAGACAATCAAGATAAATGTAAAAATCCGCTTCCCAGGTTGAATATTGCTTCATAAATGTAGCATAGCCAACAATTTCATTATTCTCTTCTGCAACAATACATTTCAAAACTTCCTGGGAATTAAAAAGATGTATGGATAACAAATTTGATTTATTTTGGGAATTAAATTCAGCCTTTTCAAAGGCTGCGTGTTTTCCGATTAGATTAACAACCTGATCAATGTCTTCCCTCTCTGCAAATCGTATTTTCATACAAACTTATTTAACAAGCACATTGAATTCCGGTGCCTTTTGTTGATCTGGATCCTTCTGTGGAATATCCATCAAATTTCCACCATTCAATACCACCCATTAATTCTTTTACTTTAAAACCAAGTCTGGTCATTTTTAATGCTCCTTTAGTGGAGCCGTTACAGCCAATTCCGTCGCAATAACAGACATAAGTTTTACCTTTGTCCAGGTGCTTTGTGGTTTCAGTTGTCATTTCCTTGTGAGGAATATTGATGGCACCAGGAATATGTTCTTTTTCATATCCAAAGGTTTGTCTGGTATCCAGGACAATAACATCTTCATTATTTTGGAGTGCCTCAAATAAATCTGAAGGATCCATTTCGTATGCCAGTTTGTTTTCGTAGAATTCAATTTGCTTATTCATAGTTTTATAATTTAATTTTTTCAAAGGTAAGAGAGGGGCAGCCTCAATTTCCAATTCCTTAGTTGAGAGATTTTTTTCTGTGGTTGAAAATTTTTCAATTATATGGATTCGGTTTTATACTAACTTTGTCTTTATGGATATTCGCTACTTACGGTTAATTAAGACGATAAAGGAAGAAGGAAATATTGCCAATTCCTCTGAAAGGTTATTTTTAACTCAATCAGCCTTAAGTCATCAGCTGAGGGAACTGGAAGAAAGACTGGGGTTTAAAGTCTTTCACAGAACCCGGAACAAATGGAAGCTTACGGAAGAAGGGGTAGAACTTTATAGAATAGCGGATGAGGTTTTGAAAACCATTGATAAAGGTTTTGACACTATTGAGCAAATTCGAAAGGGTTCCAAGGGAAAAATTAAGTTAAGTACAGAATGCTATTCATTTTATCAGGGGTTATCTGCTTTTGTGCAGAAAATAGCTGTTTTATACCCTGAAATTCAGGTAGATTTTATTCTTGAAGCTACACATCAACCTATTTCAAAAATTTTAGCCAAAGAGATTGATATTGCCATTGTCACCACTAGCCCTTCAAGTGATTTATTACTAAGTGTTGAACTCTTCGAAGATGAAATTTTTGCCATAATGCATAAGGAAAATGAATTAAGTGAGCTTGAATTTCTTGATGCAAGTCACTTTTCGGATTCTCCCTTAATCATCCATTCGTTTCCATTAGAAACCGTCTCGGTGTATGAACAATTTTTAAAACCTAATAGAATTACACCCACTAAAATTTCAGCCATTCCACTGACCGAGGTTGCTTTAGAAATGGTTAATGCAAATATGGGAATTATGTGTATGCCGAAATGGGCCTTAAGGTCTTTTAAGTTATCTGAGAATTTAACTTTCAAAAGGATTGGAAAGAATGGTTTAAAAAGGTCTCATTACTTAGTTGCCAGAAAGGAAGATATAAGAAAAAAATATATCAATGATTTTATCTCAAATTTAGAGGAGGATTTTTCAGGTAGG
>NZ_SMMB01000483.1 GCF_009711365.1 Xanthovirga aplysinae
ATATATTGTAGAAGATATCCCTGAAATGCGTACCAATTACCAATTGGCTAGCGGAGGGATTGCTCCTAAAAGAGAACTTTATAAGGCAAGAATTGTAGGTACATTACAATTAGAAGATAGCTTATCGGAAGAAGATGGTCGTACCGAATGGATAAAAATTAACCAGGAGGGAGGAACCACTTATTTTGATGCGGTTCGGGGATCTTTTAGCGCATTAAGCATAGGACATACTACAAACAATTTAAGTGGGCATGCTACTTTGGATGTTTTGGGGAATATGATGGTTTCAGGCTCAGGGGAGTTTGGAAGTAATATAAAAGCCACCTCCCTTGATATTCTTAATGGTGATAATAGATTTAAATATGACGGTGGGGCTGATTTGGTGTTAAAATTCGGTGCCTATGGTAGTGGGGGTAGAGCCCTTGTTCATGAATCTAACAACAGATTAACTATCAATTATAACAACGACTTTGATGGAGGAACAATCATAGGTAGTGAGTTACTAGTGAATGGAAACCTTAACACATTAGGCAACTTGAAGACCACAGGGACAGGCGAGTTTAACAATATTTTATCTGGTGGAAATGGGGAGTTTGATGGGCATATCTTAGCAAAAAGCTTTTCCTCAGTTGAAGATGGACAAATGAGCATAAGTAATCCCTCTGGAGGAAGAGCTCGATTCCATGATTTTGGACATGTAGGGACTATAAAAATTACACTTCCTCAATCTTGGAAACATGGGCCCATTAGAATGCTCATAAAAGTGTACGATTATACATTACATGAGGCGTTTGAATTAAGAGCTGGAGGGTATTTACTAGATAATCATGATCCAAAATGGTATAGAACCTATGCTTATATTATCAACGACCCAGAAGCCTCAAGAAACTTACCCGTAAGATTTGGACATGATGGAGAAAAGTGCTGCTTGTATATTGGGGATATTGATTCTACCTGGGATGATTTTAGAGTAACAGTTAGTGAGGTTGAATTCTCCGTTGAAAGTAATGTTGAAGTTTGGAATAGTGGGTGGAAAATTAGCCTTGAAACTGAGCATTTAAATATTAATGATACTCATACAAAAACTCAGGTAGGGCGATATGTAGAGGGTAATGAAGTTTATCATACAGCTAATGCTAACCTATCTACAGTGGATTGGGCTGCAAACAATTTAATGATTACAGGAACGGCAGAATTTGGAGATGACCTTAATGTAAAAAGCGGGAATCTTCATTTATATAACAAAGTAGATAACAACCGGCGCCTTACTATTAATGGAAATGTTTCTCATGAGGTTAGTATTTACAATTATGATGAAGATAGCACAGAAATTCTACCTCTTCGTCTGGGTACGAATAATTTGACCAAAGGCTTACTGATTTCCGACACAACTGCAAATTTATTTGGAGACCTAAAAGTAAATGGTAACATCGGGGTTGAAGTTAGTGAACCCAAAGCTAGGCTTTCCTTAAAATATTCCTCAAACCCTGGCATTGGTATGTTAAATCTGGATTGGACGGTTGAAAAAGATTGGAATAATAGTGGATCCAATTGGGCAGGATATTTAGGTTTTAATGCTGCTCGAAAGGATGAGGATGAGAAAGATTATTATGCAAGAGGGAATCATTATACTCTCCGAACTGTTTTTGAAGGTTCTAATTATGGTTTCAGATGGTTAGGTGAAAATACTATGCCCGATTGGGGAGAGGATACCCCTGCTGCCCAATTGGATGAGCTTATGAATTTAACTCAATTTGGGGATCTTAAAGTTGCTAATGATGGACATTTTGGGCGTTATGTGTATTCCCAAGGAACCTTGATTCAGTCGGATATTAGAAGCAAGGAGGATATTTGTTGC